>DAOTZR010000032.1:0-13275 GCA_034434315.1 Anaerolineae bacterium | reverse complement strand
GGCGGGTATAATAGGCGCTTTGATGAACGTTAAGAATTTAATCAGGTAACGGCTGGATAGCCGGATAGGAGTGGGAAGAGCAAGCCCGGCGATGATGCGGTGATCGAAATCGCCTCCTGGACCTGCGGCCAACGGTCGGCTTACGCCAACCGAGAAACCGGCGTGCTGTGCCCCAGGGGACTGGATGGCTTCGGCCTCCGGGTTGCCCGTCACGCGACGCCATGCCTTGTTACCCGATTAAATTTTTAAAACTTCATCAAAGTGCCCTGTGAGGGCGGCTTAAGGCGCGGAATGGGGGGCCGCGTGGACTAACCGTCCCCCAAGGCCGCTGGTCCTTGTCGCCAGGGGTGGAGCAGTCATGGTGATATCAGGAACGGAGGCATGGATACAGAATTTTACGCCAGAACCTGGCCGGCTTTCCAACAAGCGGCTGTGATGCTGCCGCGCGTCAACCCGACGTGCGAAAACCCCGCCTGGGAAGAGGCGGAGGGGCGCGTGTTGATCGTCCGCCTTTCCCCCTTCCGCGACGTGAACCGCTCCCAGCCCCATCTGTTTCTGGCGCAGGCGGCGCGGCGCGCCCTGCCGCGCAGTTTCGTGGATTTTGCTTTTTTCCCCTCCCGCGCTGACCGTGAACGCTGGCTGGAGGCCGGTATTCCGCTGCTACACGGCATTTTCTCCTGGCGCCCAGCGGCAGAATTCGATCTGGTGCTCATTTCCAATGCCTACACGCTGGAGTTGATCAACCTGCCCTATGCCCTGTTGCACAGTGGCCTGCCTCTCTGGTCGGATGAGCGGGAACCAGGGCCGTTGTTGCTTCTGGGGGGCTCGAATGCCCTCGCGGCTCAAACTATCATCCGGCCCGATGGTCAGAGTTTGGTGGACGGGCTGTTTTTTGGGGAAGGGGAAGGGGCTGTCGAGGAGCTTTTGCGGCTTTTGCAGCAGAATGCCGCCCTGCCCAAAGTGGAGCGCCTGCGCCGGGCAGCGGAGGCCGTCCCCGGTTTCTGGCCGGCGGGGGACCTTTCCCGTCCCGTCACCCGCGCCCAGTGCCTTGCGCCGCGCCGTGACGATCTGCTGGTGCACTATCCGCTTCTCAACAGTGCTGAGGCCGCTACCGCCAGGTTGCAAATCACTTACGGCTGCCCGGCTTTCTGCTCTTTTTGTTTTGAGGGGTACGACCGCAAGCCCTATCGCGAAGTGCCGCTGGCGGATTTGCTCGCTGCGGCGCGCGAATTGAAGGTTGCCAGCGGCGCTGAGGAGCTGGAGCTGTACAGTTTCAACTTCAACACGCATCGTGATATTGTGCCGCTGCTGCTGGAATTGAACCGTCTATTTGCGCGGGTGAGCTTCAAAAGTCAGCGTGTGGATTTGCTGGCGACAACGCCGGGCTTGCTGGCATATGAGGTGCTGGCCGATAAACGCAGTTTTACCCTGGGGGTGGAGGGGATCAGCGCTCGCCAGCGCGCTTTTCTCCACAAAAGCCTGCCCGATGCCGCTCTGGACACCGTGTTGCGCCAGCTTTTGCGGCAAAAAATCCGCGAAATCAAGCTGTTCTACATCCTCACGGGCTACGAGACCGAAGCGGATTTCCGGGAATTTCGCGAATGGTTGCGCGCTTTCAAGGCGCTTCGGCAGCACACGAATCCCGGCATTCGCGTGATTTTCAGCTTTGGCTTGCTGGTGCGTCTGCCCTTTACCCCGTTGCGTTATGACCGGCTCTTTTTGGAGGAAGCGCACTGGCGTCCGTTGATAGGGCAGGCGCATTCGGCGTGCGAAACAAACGGCTTCGAGTTTCGTCTGGCTACGACATGGGATGAGTACGCCTGGGATCAGGTGCTGGCTCTGGGGGATTATCGCTTGAGCGCCGGTCTGGTCGAATTGGCCCGCCAGGGTTACTGCTATGATCAGACTTTGCCGTCGGGCGCCTGGGAGGTTTTGCGCACCTGGTTGGAAACCCAGGGGCTATGGAATGAGGCTTTTTGGGCGGAAAAGGGGGAAGAGCACGAGTTCCCGCTGGCTTTTGTGCGCGGTGGCGTTTCGGCGCGCTTTCTGTATCGCCAGTATCAGGCCGCCCGCGCCGGAGTAGATGCGGGGTATTGTCTGGGGAGCGATTGCCTGGGTTGTGCCGCCTGTGTCACCCCGCAGCAGCGTGCGGCCCTGGCGAACCATCAGGTGGCGCCACCCGTCCCGGCCACGCTGCGTGAGCTCGAAGCGGTGATGACGACACGGCGCCATTTGCGGCCCCTTTTCATCACCCTGGATGTGCCCGACCTGGCGGCGGGAACGACGCCGGAGTGGTTGCGCGCCTTTGTCCTACGCGCTCTGCTGACGGCGCTGCCGGACCAGGTGGACAATCTGCTGGCGGTGCAGGAGGTGCTTTTTAGCCGCCATGATTTCCGCGAGCGTTTTGGCGTGGGCCTGACGGGGCATCTGCCGTTTGCCCTGACAGCCTGGGATACGGCGGCCTTGCAGGCGGCTCTGGAACGCCATGGCCCAGAGCTGGCCGATGGGCTGCGGTTGGTCGGTGCCCTGCCTGCTGCTCCGGAGGGCCTGAGTCGCGCCGATTTGCGTTTATCCCTGCCGACCCCTTTCTTCTCCGATGCGCATGAAGTCCTGCGGGATTTTCTGCGCGCGGTGTATGTGCCCTGCAATCTGCGCCGCCACGACGCGCTCTGGGTGCTGGATCTGCCGTCCCAGGCGCTGAAGAAGAAGGTGGTCCTGGCCGGCCAATACGCGCCGGAGATCGGGGAGATGCGCCTGACGGTGGGGCCTAAATTCGATTTGCGCGGGTATCTGGATCGTTTCGCTCTGCCGGGAAGCTGGCGCGCGGCCCGCGTCCGGGTGGAGGGCTGGCAATGACGCGGCTTTTAGTGCCTGCGCGGCCGGCGCGGACGGAAATCGTGGTGGTTAACTCCCGTTTCATTGCCGATGCGGCGCCGGCTTTCAGCGTGGAGGAAGCGCGCGCTTTTATTCAGCGTGTGCGGGCTGAATTTCCCGATGCCACCCATCATGTGCCGGCTTATCTGATAGGCCACGGCGCTTCCGTGATTGCCCATTGCAGCGATGCCGGCGAGCCGGCGGGGACGGCGGGACGGCCCATGCTGGCGGTCCTGCAGGGCAGCGGCCTGGGCGACATTGTGGTTGTCGTCACGCGCTATTTTGGCGGAACCAAACTGGGGACAGGGGGATTGGTACGCGCTTACAGTGATGCGGTGCGCGCCGTCCTGGAGGTTCTGCCGCGCGCCGAAAAAGTCTATACCCACACGGCCCTGCTGGAGGTGCCTTATCCGTTCTATGAGCGCACCCGTTTGCTGGTCGAACAGCAGGGTGGGGAGGTGCTGGCCGCCGACTTTGCCGCCGAGGTAACGCTTACCTTGCGTTTTCGCGTGGAGGATTACCCCGCCTTTGTCGCCGTCCTGCGGGAGTTCAGCCGCGGTGCTCTGACGCCACTGCTGGTGGAAGAGCAGCAACTGGCTCTGATGCCTGTGCCGGATTGACGGGGCGTTTAAGCTCCGGCGAGCAGGCGTTTTAACGTTGCCAGCAGGGCTTCGATATCCACCGGCTTGGTCAGGTAAGCATCGGCACAACTGGCTTCTTGGGGTTGTGTCGGATCGAGCACCGAAAGGACCATCACCGGGATAGTTCGGGTGCGGGGATCTTCTTTGATCCGACGCGTCACCTCGTGCCCGTGAAGGTCCGGCATCATCAGGTCGGTAATGACCGCATGGGGATGCAAGGCGTGTACCTGGCGGAGTCCCTCTTCCCCGTTGGAGGCGGTAAACACCTCATACCCCGCGTCGCTTAGTTCGTGGTGGAGCAGGATGCGGATGTGCTCTTCATCGTCAATGACCAGGATGCGTTTGGCCGCATCGACTGCATTGCCCCGGCTCATTTGAATCGTGGCGGCTGGTTCGGCGCCAGTATCGGCATGGACGGGGAGCACAAAACAAAAGGTACTGCCCACGTCCACCTGGCTTTCAACCCAGATATACCCCCCGTGGTATTCCACAATTTCTTTGCTGATGGTGAGCCCCAGTCCCGTACCGCGCTTGTGATACAGACTATCCCCAACTTGCTGGAATTTTTGGAAGATACGCGCCAGGTCTTCTTCGGCGATGCCAATGCCGGAGTCACGGACGCTGAGCATAATCCAGGGGCCCTGGGAGTTCAGGAAGGCCTGAGGCGCGTGAGGATACGCCTCGGCTATGGTTTTGGGATCGGTAAGGTAAGCGCCATTGATTTCAACCTGGCCCTGCGGGGTAAACTTGATGGCGTTGGAAAGCAGGTTGGTGAGCACCTGGATCAGGCGATCGCGGTCGCCCCAGACATGGGGTAGAGCTTTGGGAACCGTATGGATGATGGTGAGCTGTTTCTCTTCGGCCAGGCTGGTGATGGCGGCGATAGCATCGCGTACCACATCATCCACAATCACCTCACCCATGTGCCATTCGATTTTCCCCGCTTCCATTTTGGCAATGTCTAGCACGTCGTTAATCAGGCGGGTCAGGCGTTCGCCCTCGCTGATGATGATGGCGAGGTTTTCAGCAATGCGTTGAGCGGCGCGCTGTACTTCCGCCTGATCCGGTAGCACCGGTTGGATGGCCCGCTGGTAGGTTTTGGCGATGAGCTTGGCGAATCCCAGCACGGAGGTCAGGGGCGTACGCAATTCGTGCGAGACGGTGGAGATAAATTCCGTCTTCATGCGGTCCACTTCGCTTTCGTGCGTGATGTCGCGCACGATGATGATGACGCCGCTGGCGGTTGAGGTTGCTTCAGTGTTGGCGTCGAGCAGGGGACAGGCCGTAGCGCGATAAACGCGCCGAACCGGCGCACCGCGTGGCGGACGAAATTCAAGGTTAATGTCCTGGCTGTGCAGGTGATTGGGCTGGCTCAGCGTGGCCTGGACCAGAGCCTGCAACTGCGGCAAGCTATGAGCTATGCTGGCGCGCGCAACAAGCTCGCGATCGGGGAACATCCGTTTAAGGGCCGGGTTGAAGAGCATGAGACGCCCTTCGGTGTCCGTCACCAGCAGGCCGTCGGATAGATTTTCCAGAATGGTTTCCAGACGATTGCGCTCTTCGCGTACTTCTGCCGTGCGTTCCGCCACGCGCGCTTCCAGGCTGCGGCTATAGGCCTCCAGCTCCTGGTACAGGCGCGCATTTTGCAGGCTGGCCGCCGCCTGCTGGCTGAGGGTGATGAGGGAGTTCAGTTCGGCAGACGTGAGCAGATTACCGGAATGTTTGGAACCAAACACATACACACCCAACAATTCCTGGCGGTGATGCAGGGGAATACACAATTCGGCATCCTGCTGGTACAGGGCCTGAGCTTCATCGCGGACCAGGGGCGGGAGGCGGCGAGTTTCGTGCAGGATGAGGGGGACTGTATTAAACCGGGCCCACGCGATGAACGGCGAGGTCGCAGGCAGGCCAGCGATGGGGGCGGGGCGCAGGGCGGTGAAAGTCCCCGTTTCGTCCGGTGCGAGGATGGTGGCAAAAGTCAGCCCCAGGCGCTCCGCAGTTTTTTGGGTGAGCAGCGTGAGCACGTCGTCGAAGACCAACATCGCGCTTAACTCCTGTCCTATCTCCCGCACCAGCATGTCGAAATCCAGATGCTCACGGTAAAACAGCTGGTCAATCACGTTTTGCACATATTGCCGGAGGGGATTGAGGAGCAAGAAAAGCACAATCGTCGCCAGCAGGCCGGCGGTGAACTCGTGACTGCGTCCGGTGGTGGTGTAGAGCAATTCGCGGGCCAGAGAGTAGCTAATCAGGTAGAGCAGGAAAATCAATCCCAACAGGATAGTGTAGACCAGCGTGCGGTTAATCACCTGATCCACTTCCATCAGGCGGAAGCGGAAGATGGCAATGGCAAAGCTAATGGGGATCAACGTGGTCGCAATGTTGGTGATGCTCAGCGGCAGGATGGGCGTGCCGGTGATCTGTTTGGGTAGGCCATACAAGATCAACCAGGGGATAAAGGCCAGGGTAATGCCCCACCAGATCCAGCGGATCTGGTTACGCACCCCCGGTCGGCGGCTGGTGGTATACGTATGGGCCAGAATGTAGATGACCAGGCTCATCAGCACCATACTCACGCTATCGGTGAAGAGGAACATGGCATTCCGCGTGCCGTAGAATGTACCATCGCCGCGCAGCAAAGCCCCCATCACGGCTGCCAGGGGCGTGCTCATGTAAAGCAAGATAGGAATCCAGGGGAAGCGTTTCAGAACCTGCTTTTCTTCGGGAAAGCGAAGAAAAGTCTCCACACCCAGAGGCCCGATAAACCAGGCGGAAAGGTCGAGGGGCACAAACAGCCACATCCAGCTTAGCAGCACATTGGCTCCGGCTATGGGGAGCAGGTTGTTGACTTGATTCAGCGCCAGGACATTGAACGTGAGGACCAGGCGTCGCACCCCACGGTCGTCACTATGCCAGGGCAAGATGAGCAGATTGGTGGCCAGGAGGCCCAGGCCAATGAAAAGCAACCCGCCAAAATTGAGCAAAGCATCGGAGGCGCGGACCGGGGTCCAACGCACCATCACGGTCATCACTTCCCCGTTACGTTGGATGGTATAGGGGACTTCATCACCCTGTTGAGCCAGGAAGCTTAACCAGGCGTCGGGTTGCAGCACCTGCTGGTCAACGGGGCGCCCGGCGATGGCCAGCAACACGTCCCCAACTTGCAGGGATGACCCTTCCGCTACCTGTTTGACCACGATCTGGTCGCCGAGGTACACGCTGGCCCCATCACCGGGCATATGCAGCACCGTCGCTCCCACCCAGGCACTGTAAAGCACAATGCTCACGGTGATGACGTAAAGGGCCAGGGTTGATGGTTTTCTAAACATACAGCCTCCTTGCGTGATGCAATCGTAAGTTTAACATATCCGCTTTAAAGCACAATCTGCTGCCTTGTGAACCAGGAATTTACTTTTGGGGCACCTTTCCCCTTTTACCCCTGGCCAGCTCCGCGGATGTCCCGTTCGCATTTGGGATATATTCGTAACTACCTGCCGCTTTGTTAACCTGAATTTTGTAACGGCTCCCCCTGATAGGACAGCGTGCATCTGAAGGCACACCCTGTAGTTGGACGAAATGGTGAACGTTAAGGATTTAATCAGGTAACGGCTGGATAGTCGAATGGGAGGGGGGTAGGGCAAGCCCGGCGATGATGCGGTCACCGCGTTGGGCCTGCGCCGACGCCCGGTGCCGCAAGCGCCCTGGTTGTAGGGGGTACGGCATGCCGCACCCTTTTAATCGGCGAAATTGGCCTGTGCGACCAGGCAGGTGTCGGCGATTGCAATCGCCTCCGGGCCTTCGGCCACGCCGATTAAAATGTTCCTGGCGCAGGATAAACCTTGCGTCACAATGGCACAGCTCGCGGTGATTGAAATCGTACCCTGAAACTGACGGCTTGCTCTTTTCGGTAGGAATCTGTAAGGCACCTGCTTGCGGCTGCCCTACAGCCTGGGGTAATGCCTGGAGGGCTGGATCGAGCTTCCTCGAAGCGGGAGAGCGCGTATCCACCAGCGGACCGTTCCAGGCCTCCGGCTTGGCTAACTGAACAAACTGACTACAATGGGGGGTACGCGAACACGAAAAGGAATGCAACCAGAGACTCCGGTTTTCTGTGGAATTCTGCTCCGTGAAACCTGAACCTGTGGAGGAACGATGGAACTTATTCAGGAGCTGATAACCCGGCTGATCGCCAATTTGCAGCGCGTGATTGTGGGCAAAAACCAGGCCTTGGAGCTGGTGGTCATCGGCCTTCTGGCGCGCGGTCACGTGCTCATCGAAGATGTACCGGGTGTGGGAAAGACTGTGCTGGCCCGCAGCCTGGCGCGCTCTATCGGCTGCACGTTCCAACGCGTGCAGTTCACCCCCGATATGCTCCCCAGCGACCTCACCGGCGTCACGGTTTTCAATCAACTCACGCGCCAGTTTGAGTTCCATCCCGGCCCCCTGTTTGCCAACATCATCCTGGCCGATGAAATCAACCGCGCTACTCCCAAAACCCAGGCCGCTTTGCTGGAGGCCATGGCCGAAGCCCAGGTCACCGTTGATGGCGTGACTCATCTTCTACCCCAGCCTTTTATGGTGCTGGCTACCCAAAATCCATTGGAGTACGAGGGAACCTTCGCCCTGCCAGAAGGCCAACTCGACCGCTTTCTGTTGCGGGTGACCCTGGGCTATCCCGACCGGGACGATGAAATCGAAGTTCTGCGCCAGCAGAAACTGAGCCATCCCCTGGAGGTGCTGCAACCGGTGGTCACCATCGAGGAAATCATGGCGGCGCAGGAAGCCGTCAAACAGATTTACGTGGCTCCGGCGGTGGAACAGTACATCGTTGACCTCACCCGCCAGACGCGCCAGCTCGCCGACGTGTTCCTTGGCGCCGGGCCGCGCGGCAGCCTGGCCCTGTACCGCGCGGCCCAGGTGCGCGCGGCCCGTTATGGCCGCGATCACGTGTTGCCGGATGACGTCAAAGCCCTGGCCATTCCCGTCCTGGCGCATCGCATCATCCCCGGACCGGGCGCTCGCTTTCGCAGTCAGAGCACGGCTGATATTCTCCAGGACCTGCTCAGCCGCATCCCCGTGCCCGTGATGGGATAAGGCCCATGCTGGACCGATGGTGGCGTCTGCCGGGGGGAACGCAGGTGCGCTTTGAACAGCCGCTCCTGGCGGCCCTGGCCGGACTTACCCTGGTGCTGGCCTTTCTGGACCCCTATCGCGGCTGGCGCGTGGCGTTTGTGGCCCTGACCGGGTTGCTGGTCTTGAGCCTCATCTGGACCCTGGCCCTGGCGCGTAAACTCACCTTGCGGCGAAAGTTGCGTTTTGGCTGGGCCCAGGTAGGCGACCGCCTGGTCGAGCGTTTCACCCTGGACAATGCCTCGGCCTGGCCGGCCCTGTGGCTGGAGGTCCTCGATCATTCCACCTTGCCAGGCTATCAGGCCAGCCGGGGGACGGGCGCTCCTGCGCGTGACGTCATCCGCTGGCACCGTGAAGCCTGGTGTACGCGCCGCGGCCTGTTCACCCTGGGACCGACAACATTGCGCAGCGGTGATCCTTTTGGCATCTTTAGTTTTAGCCGGACGTATGCGGAATGGACTACCCTGATGGTGACGCCGCCCATTGTCCCCTTACCTCAGGTCGAAATTGCTCCGGGAGGCCGTTCCGGCGAGGGCCGCCCCCGCGACTACGCCCCGGAACGCACCGTCAGCGCCGGGACCGTGCGCCCCTATCAACCGGGCGATAGCTACCGCTGGATTCATTGGAAGCTCTCGGCCCATCGCGATGCGCTTTACGTGCGCCTTTTCGATGGGACGCCGGCCAGCGACTGGTGGATTGTGCTTGATCTGGATCGGCGCGTGCAGGCCGGGAAGGATGATGAGAGCACGGAAGAATACGGCATCATGCTGGCCGCCTCTCTGGCGGATCGTGGCTTACGCGAGGGGCACTGCGTGGGTCTGATTGCCCATGGTCAGACCCCCATCTGGCTACCGCCGGCGCGGAGCGACGCGCAGCGCTGGGAGATTTTGCGGGCCCTGGCCCTGGCCGAAACCGGGATGGTGACCCTGGCTCAGGTTCTGGAGCGTTCCGCCTCCGCGCTGGGCGGTTATCCTTCCCTCATCATCATCACCCCGGCAGCCCACAGTACCTGGCTGGAGGCGCTCATCCCCCTGATGCGCCGGGGTGTCGTGCCCACGGTTTTCCTCTTCGACCCGCGCAGCTTTGGCGGTGAAGGCGACCCACAGGTGTCCGTGCAGATGTTGATGCGTTGGGGCGTGCGGCATGTCCTGCTCCAGCGCGACTGGCTGGAGCGTCCAAGGCCCCCCGATGAATCGAAGCGTCTGTTGGGTTACGGCCATGTCCGCGCTCCACAATGGGCCTTGGGCGGGGACTGGCGCTCCCTGGGAGGCGGCACATGAATCGCCACGAAGACCCCCTGGTCTGGCTCATCTTGTGGGGCGTGCGTCAGGCGCGCCGTCTGGGCTATGCCCTGTTGATCGGGATGGCTTTCACCTGGCTGGCCTGGGCCGTCTCGCTCAGCGGGAGGCAACTGCCGCGTCAGGACCTCATCACCCTGGCCTGGGCAGGGGTGTTGGGGGGCTGGGGCCTGGCGGCGACGCGCTGGCGCGCCCGGTGGGTTGCCTGGCTGGCGTTTTGCGGCTGCGCCGGCCTGACTCTGGTGCACGTCGGTGGACTCTGGGACGACCTGGTGCGCTGGGTCTTGCAGTTTTTGCCCCTGGCTGCGGAGAATTTGCGCTGGCTCTGGCTGCGGCTGAGCGCCGGAACTGAGGGGACATGGCCCTCGCCACCGACCTGGTCCCCGCTATTGCGTCTGGGAGCGGAGACCCTGCGGGCCGCCTTTGTCGTCCTGGCGCGCACCCTGGAATGGGGCGTGGCCCTGATCCAACGGCGGGCTTACTACGATCCCGTCGCGGCTTTCCTGGCCTGGAGCCTGAGCCTGCAACTCCTGGGCGTTTGGGCGAGCTGGTTCGTCCGCCGGCGGGGACAGGTTGTCCTGGCCCTGGTGCCGGCGGGCGCGCTGCTCAGCTTCCTGCTGGCCTATACCGGCCTTTCCAGCGGTTTTCTGGTCGGCTTCCTGGCCGTCTTCTTTCTGCTGCTAACCTTAGTCTCCCATGACCTGCGGGAAGCGGATTGGACCCGGCGTGGCATTGACTACTCCCGCGACATCCGCATGGATCTGTTCTGGGGTTCCAGTGGCGTTACCGTCGTCATCCTGCTGCTGGCGCTGCTGACCCCTTCCCTGAGCTGGGATAGCTTCCGCCGGACCTGGACGCGCATCACCGAGGGGACGCGCAGCACTGTCGAACGGGTGGGCGAATCCGTTGGGCTGGAGACCCCGGCGCCGGAAACCCTCGCCCTTGAGCGTGCTGGTGCCGGCGGGCTGCCGCGCAGTCATCTGCTAGGGGCCACGCCGAACCTGACCGAGCGTCCGGTCTTCTGGGTTCAAGTCCAGGCTCAGGTAGTGTCCACCACCACCTCGGACCTGCCGCTGCGGTATTATTGGCGCTCCCTCACCTACGATTATTACAACGGTCGCGGCTGGTATGCCACCGGTACCCACATCGAACGCTATCCCGCCGGCGCCCCTCTGCCGGTCGTCGCCCGCAGCTCCGACCGCCGATTGCGTCAGAGCGTCACTTTCCTGGATGAGACCCATACCTTTCTGCTCACAGCAGGCACGCCGCAGGCGGTGGATCGTCCGGTGCAGGTAGCCCTGCGTGGGCCGGGCGACCTGTTTGCCGTCCAGTTGGACGCGCGCACCTATCGCGCCGATTCCCTGTTGCCCCAGGTCAGTGCCGAACAGCTCCGCGCCGAGGGCGCCTACTATCCCGCTGAAATCGCTGCGCGTTACCTGCAATTGCCCGAAAGCGTCCCGGAACGGGTGCTGACCCTGGCGCGCGACCTCACCGCCGGGCAGGCCACCCCGTATGACCGGGCCCTGGCCATTGAACGCTACCTGCGCACCACCTACCCCTATTCGCTGGACGTTCCCTTGCCCGATGCCGGGAAGGACGTTGCGGACTATTTTCTCTTCCAGTTGCAGCGTGGCTACTGTGACTACTACGCCACCGCGATGGTGGTCCTGGCGCGCGCGGCAGGTCTTCCGGCGCGGCTCGTGGCCGGCTATGCTACCGGGACCTACGATCCTGAACGTGAAGGCTATTTGGTGCGTGAGAAAAACGCCCATGCCTGGGTCGAAATCTATTTCCCCACCTACGGCTGGGTCGAATTTGAACCGACGGCGGGCGTGCCGGAACTGCGCCGTCCCGACGTCCTGCCCGCGGCTCCCGATGTGCCCGCTGCTTCGTCCCTGCCGCCTTTGCGGCCTACGTTTGTGTTCACCGGATGGAAAGCTGGCCTGGCGCTCCTCATCCTGGCGTTGGGGGGCGCCGGTCTGTGGCTCCTTGGCGACACCCTGTGGCTGTTGCGGCACAATCCGGCCGTACGCCTGGCCTTGCTATACAGGCGGTTATGGAGATATGGGTCATGGCTGGGGCTGATCCTGCGGGGAGGCGAAACGCCGCGTGAATTCCTGGCCCTTTGGACGCAGCGCGCCGCCGTCCTGGCTCCCGACCTGCCCTTCAAAGCGGAGACTGTTCTGTGTGTCGGCGCCGAGGCCCTGGTCACGGCTTTGGAACGGGTAGCCTATGCCCCCCGGACCAGGGCCGAACAGGAAGCCCGGCGGGCTTTACGCGCCTGGTGGCGCATGCGTTGGCCTCTCATTGTCTGGCGGTGGACCCTGGCCCTGCGGCGCTGGTTCCGCCGCGGACGGGGCCATGGGCGCGCTCTGCCCCCCTCCTGGACCGGTCCCCAGCAACCCTTACGCTGAACAGAGGCTCGTAACGTGACCTTGTACCCGTGTCCAGAGATAAGGGGAGCACCCTATCCTGAAGATTACAGGGCAGGCTTTCTGGTCTGATTTACACCCAGAGACACGGAGCGGCTCATGCAGTTACAGGCAGATCGTATTTGTTGCCTGGAGCTAACGATATTGCTCACCGACATATGCTTTTGAGACAGTTTTCTTCCGGCAGTATCTACGATTGCGCCCAACGGCACCGGGATCAGCCGCTGCGACCGAGGCGGCGAAGCTGCCGAGGGAGCAGTCGGCTGGAGCGAGTGGTTGGACGGAATCAGATTAGCGTCTTTGTGACAAAGAAGTGCTTTATTTTTGAATAAGATAAGAAAGATAAGCTTGCAGTATAGCATAATATGAAATCTTTGGCATTCCTTCGCTATCAAATAAAAGAGGATAACCAGGGTTATTTGTGATATAATGCAACCATGTTGAATCGTCTTTTAGACCCCAAACAACAATGCTATCACACACAGGTCGTCCATGTTCCAAGTTTAATTCTAAACAAGCATCAACTACAGCTTTGTATAT
Source organism: Anaerolineae bacterium (assembly GCA_034434315.1). Taxonomy (GTDB): domain Bacteria; phylum Chloroflexota; class Anaerolineae; order B4-G1; family SLSP01; genus DAOTZR01. Next base: position 357 of record DAOTZR010000032.1, on the reverse strand, counting down.
ATCGGCTTGTCTTTGTAAACTTTCTTCGTCATTTGACCACAACTCCATTACATCTAACTCGGTAATTGCTACGTGAACTCCTAAATCAATAAATCTTCTTAGATTATTCTTTATTTTTTCTTTCGCAGATAAAGGATCCGCTAACCTTGGATCTCTAGCACTGATGTGAAATTGAAATCCAACAATATCATTTTCATTGAGCAATCCTTCCTCTTTTAATCGTCTAACTAACGTATAATATCCGTCTGATTTTGATCCCAGGAATTCTACACCAAATTCGTTAATAATGATTCTTGCTGTTGGGTTAGCGTTTCTTGTAGTTTCAATTGCTATTTCAGGAAGGTCGGGCCCTATAAT
>DAOTZR010000031.1:0-12194 GCA_034434315.1 Anaerolineae bacterium | reverse complement strand
CATAGACAAGCCCCGTCAGACGGACCTGAAATGGCTCTGGGGCATCACCTGTTGGGGACCGCGCTTTACGGCTTTCATGCACGAGATCCTGCAAACCCGGGGACCGGAGCTGGCCGCTCAACGGGGCCGGGAAGTGATCCTGGGGGACATCTTCGACCTGGCTTTAGAGGCGGGGCTGCGTATCAAAGGTCTGCCTTTCGAGGATGGCCGCTACATTGACATCGGCACCTACGACGACCTGCGCCAGGCGGTCTTGCATTACGCCTGAACCCCAGTCGGGCCATCCTCGATGGCCCGACTGAAGGCTATGCCTTGATGAGCCTTTCTCGTACGTAACGTTGAACCTGCTCCGTCAGGCCCAACGCCGCGACGACCTCGTCGGGGCGCCCGGTCGCGCCGGGACGGGCGCTCAGGCGCATCCACAGGCCTTCCGGGCAGGCCTCCAGGGCCAGGATGAGGGGGCGCAGGTCATAGGCCTTTTCGCCGCGGACGCGCGGTACCTGTGCGGCGGCCAGGAGCGTCGCACAGCGCGCCGCCACATCCTCTGGCGCCGGCTCCCGTAACCAGACGCGATACTCGGCGGCGATCAACCCCTCGCTTACCGCCGGCGCTTCGGGCGGGAGCGGCTCCACGACCAGCACCCGCAAATCCTCCGGTGTTTTACCCTGCAGGGCCTGCTTCAGGCGTTCGGGAGGCCAGTCTTCCTCCAGCCATACCTCCAGCCATTCGGCGGAACCGGCACACCCTACCGGCAGAGGCAGGGCGAACTGCAGCCTGGGTCGGGGATTGAAGCCCTGGCTGTACTTGAGCGGAACGCCCGCCCGACGCAGACTGCGTTCCCACACCCGCCCTAAATCCAGCACCGAAACAAAACTCAGGCTGTCCTGCGTGGCAAACGTGATGCGAAAGCGGTAGCTCATGCTTCCTCCTGCGGGAGCGGACGGGATGGGGGCGGGCACTGCCATTCCAGGCTCCAGGCCGCGCCAACGTGCGTGAGGATGCCACAGGCCAGACACCCCTCCCGACAATCGCGGCTGAATTGTCCGCCCTCGCTCCGACGCTTTTCGCGCACCAGGAACCGCTTATCCACCGCCGTTGTGAGATGGTCCCAGGGCAGCACCGCCTCCACGGACCGCGTTTCGTACAGATAAGCGGCCTCATCCAGCCCCGATTCGGCCAGGGCCTGATCCCAGGCAGCGAAGTTGCGCCACTCATCCCAGGCGTCGAACTGCGCTCCCAGGCGCCAGGCGCGTTCGATCACCCCGTTCAGGCGCCGGTCACCGCGGGAGAGCAGCGCCTCCAGCCGCGTCTCACGGTAATCATTCCAGGAAAGATGCACGGCGCGGTTGCGGATGCGCTCCCGTAATAGAGCCTGGCGCCGGGCAATGACCTCTGGAGCGGCCAGCGGCTCCCATTGGAAGGGCGTCCAGGCCTTGGGGACGAAAGTCCCGACGGTGAGATGGACCTCGGCGTTGCGGCCATGGACCTTGCGCCCGCGTTGCCATACGTCCAGCGCCAGCTCCGCCATCGCCTCGACATCGGCATCAGTTTCGCCGGGAAGCCCCAGCATAAAGTACAGCTTGATGGTGCGCCAGCCGCGGGCGAAGACCGTTTCGGCCACTTGCAGCAAATCCTCGGTGCGGATGTCTTTATTGATGCGTTGGCGCAGGGTTTCGCTACCCGCCTCCGGGGCAAACGTGAAACCGGTTTTGCGTCCGCTACTCAAGGCGTCGGCCAGCTCGACCGAAAAAGCATCAATGCGCAGGCTGGGCAGGGATAGGGAAAGATGGCGTCCGGCGAAGCGCGTGCGTAGAGCGTTCAACGTTGGCTCGATCTGACTGTGGTCCGCCGATGATAGGGAAAGCAGCGCCAGCTCCTCATACCCCGTCGCCGCGATGAGCTGCTCAGCCTCAGCCAGAATCCCCTCCATAGGCCGCTCGCGCACGGGGCGGGTGACCATGCCGGCCTGGCAGAAACGGCATCCGCGCGTACAACCGCGCTGAATCTCGATCACCGCCCGCTCGTGCGCAATTTCTACGTTGGGCACAAGTTGTCGGATGGGGGTAGGGGGGAGGCTGCTTACCACGCGCCGGGCTACAGGGAGCGGGGCGGTATCAATCAGGGGTTTGATAGTCGCCACATCCAGGCCGCGGTAAGTGACGTGATAGAGTGCGGGCACATACACGCCGGGGATGCGGGCCAGCGCCATAAGCTGCTCGGCGCGCGGCGCTTCCTTCAGCTCCCGCAGAGCCTGCGCCAGCTCCAACAACACCTCTTCGCCCTCACCGATGACAAAGGCATCCACAAAATCACTGATGGGTTCAGGGTTGAAGGTCCCGTGGCCGCCGCCTACGACCAGGGGATGCCGTTCATCGCGTTCCGCGCTGCGCAAAGGTAGCCCAGCCAGATCCAGCAAACTCAACACGCCGGTGAAAAGCTGCTCATACGCCGTACTCACGGCCAGCAGATCAAACGCTGCCAGGGGATGACGGCTCTCCAGGCTGTAGAGCGGTAACCTGGCCTGGCGCAGGACCGCCTGCATGTCCGGTGCGGGCAGGTAAGCGCGTTCGGCCAGGATCCAGGGCCGGGCGTTCAACAGAGCGTAGAAAATCTGGAAGGCGAAATTGGACATGCCCAGGTCGTACAGGTCGGGGAAGGCCAGGCAAACATGCACATCCACATCCGCCCAGGCCTTGCGCACCTGGTTGTATTCCCCACCCACGTAACGCCCCGGCTTTTGAACGCGCAAGAGCAGGGGTTCCAGTCTTTCCCAGGGAATTGGAGCCGGTGTGGAGCGCTTCATCCAGCCATCACCTTGACCCAGACCTGGCGCTGTCGCGGCCCGTCAAACTCGACCAGGAAAATCCCCTGCCAGGTTCCCAACATGAGCTGGCCCTGCTCGACTAGAATGGCGTGACTGTTGCCCAATAACAGGGATTGGACGTGAGCCGGCGAATTTCCCTCGGCGTGGCGATAGGGCAATGTGGTGGGCACCAGGGTTTTCAGCGCCAGCAGAGCATCCTGTTCCACGGCAGGGTCCCAGTTTTCATTCAGGGCCAGGGCCGCGGTGGTATGAGGACAAAAAACAAAGCACACGCCCGACGTGACGCCGCTGGCCTGAACCAACCGTTGAACCTGAGACGTCACATCTACCATGGCCCGTTGTTGCGGGGTATTGACCGTAAAGCCTGTGTATCCGGCCATAGGGCTAACCCCGTTTGAGCAGCCGATGCAGCCAGGAACGCGGGCGCTCCTTTTCAGCCGTTTTTTCTTCTCCGGACTCAGCCGCGCGTTCCAAAGCTGCCCGCGCGGCCAGGGCCACATGCTCAACCTTGTCGTGGGACAGTTCCTGCAGCGCGGCCTGAACTGCGGGATTGCCATTGCCCAGCAGCCGCAAGCTCTCGCCGAGAGCAGCGCGGACATAGGCGTTCGTATCGTGCACCAACGGCAGAAGAATGGGCAACACGCTGCTATCGCCCAGGGCGCCCAGAGCTTCGACTGCCGCCGGCCGTACCAGGGAGCTGTTGTCTTCTTTGACCATCTCGACCAGGACGGGGATGGATTCCCGGTCGCCGATGCGGCCACAGGCCAGGGCCGCTGCGCGGCGTATCCGCGGGTCCTCGTCCTTCAGCAGCGCGCGCAAGGTCGGCAGCGCTGGCGTGTAGCGGACGTAGCCTAAAGCCTTGATGGCGGCCAGGCGCAGGTTGGAGCTTTTGTCTTTGAGGGCTTCCAGCAGGGCCGGACCGGCGCGGTCATCGCCGATCTGCGCCAGGGCCAGGGCCGCCATGGAGCGGGCGCCCACGTACCCCTCCAGAATGCGAATCAACACCGGCACCGCTTCGGGCGCTTGAATCTCGCCCAGAGCTACCACCAGGGTTTTCACCACCGGCAAATCCCGCGGCGAAGGGGCAGCCAGATAGCCTTCCAGCAGGGCGATCATCTGAGGCACGGCTTCCTGGGCCTCCAATCGGCGCAGGGCCGTGATCGCCGTGCGCTGGATGCGCGGATCATCGGATTGCAAGAGGGGTTGAATGACCTGTCCCAGGTCGCGTACACCCAGCTTGCCGATGGCGTTGATGGCGGCCCGGCGCACATAAAAGTTGGGATCCTCGACGGCGCGCAACAGGGCCACCTGCGCTTCCTTAGCGCGCAACTGGCCCAGAGAAATCACCGCAGCCCGGCGCACAAAGGAACTCCCATCCTGAAGGGCATCCATGAGCGGAAAAATCGCCCGCTGATCACCAATGCGTCCCAGGGCTTCGGCTGCGGCCGTGCGTACATAGGTGTTCACATCATGGCGCAAACTTTCGATCAGATGGGGAACTGCCTCAACTATATGGAGCCGGCCCAGGGTCTCGGCGGCCTGCGAGCGCTCACGCGGATTGGGGTTTTTTAAACTCTGGATAAGTTTTTCAGTATATTCGGGACTATAGTCGGCTTCAAGGGCCGATACACGAACAACATCTATGGGCTTGTTCATGGTGCCTGGTCCTTTCTTACACCTTTATGAATTTTTTACAGCTCAACCCTTAGGGGAGCTAACTTATAGTATAGCACAAGCTTGAGCTTTGACGAATGACCATGGCGTTACGCTATGGTAACACGTCAGCTATATTTACCGTCTACCGACTGGAAGTCGGCGTACCCGGGTTGGTGCAGGCCTCTCGCTGGCAAAGGCCCGCATAGGGCGCCGACTGGAAGCTGGCGTCCTACAGAGAGGGTGAAAAATCCCCAAAGACCAACCAGAGGCTGGCGCGCTGCGTCAGCCTCTGGTCAGGTAGGAGTGCTTAGTGACCTGTTTCAGCCTGCTGCAGAGCGGCTTCTTCCTCAAGTGCCACCCGGTGACCCGCTTCTACATCTACCCGCGTGAGGATATAAATCCCCGTCAGGAAAAACACCACCAGGCTGGTAATGGCCGGACGGCTACTGCCGAAAATGAGCCCGGCTGCAGCGAAGACCATCGGCCCCAGCAACGAAGCGAACTTTTCCATGATACTGAACAGGCCAAAGAACTCCCCACTCTTGGAGGGCGGTGTGAGGGCGGCATACAGACTGCGGCTCAGCGCCTGGCTACCACCCTGGACGATCGAAACCATCCAGGCCAGAAGCCAGAATTCCAGGGTGGAGTTGACAAAGAAACCCCACAGGGCGATGATAGCATAAATCGTCAGGGCCAGGATCACACCACGCTTGGTGTCAATTTTCTCGGCCAGGCGCGCAAACAACGCCTTGCCGGTGACCAGGGCCCACAGCACCCCCAGCACCTGCAAGCCCAAAAGTATGCCCAGAATAGCCAGCAGATTATTCTGGCGGATGGGCGGCAGGACCGTGAAGCTTCCCAACGCCACGCGCGTCCCCTGACCAGGTCGCACCGTCAGACGCAGGACATGCTCACCGGGCGCGTCGGCCACCAGAATTTGCCGGATCCCATAGCGCGGATTCGGGCTATAAGTATCAAGCTCCAGCGGTTGGCCGCTATCCGGATTGCGATAAGCCTGGCCATCTAGTTCGACCAGCAGCACGCCATGATTGGGGCCGGCATCGTAATAGAACTCCACCTTCTGGCCGTTATAGCGGAAAGTGACACTGGCCTGCGGGTCCTCGCTCACCATTACCGGCACCATTTCCGCCCCCATGATCCTGTCAATGCGGTTTTCAGTGCGCCGCCAGTTGCCTTCATAGGTGATGGCGGAATCGCCGGGGAGATAGGTGCCTTCACCTGCCGCGGTTGCCGTCGCAGCGTAAGGGGAGAGCGCCGCGCCCGTCAAAGTCGCGGGCAACAGGCGCGTGCCAACCAGGCCGAACGTTGGCAGGACCACTGCGCTATAGATCAGAAAAGCCAGGAAATAGGGCCGCAGACGCTCCTTAGGCGAAGGTAAGCGCCCGAAAATCAGGCTGAAGGGAATTCCGGCGAACTGCACCAGCAACAACGCCAGGATCAGTTCCACACTGCCAAACCCCAGCTCGCTCCCGTAAATGACCGAAACCCCGATAATCGTACCGATACCATCGTTGTAGATCAGGAAAGCGACAAGGTACTTGAACAGCTCCTTGTACCGCCGCATATCGCGTAGTGTCTCCGCCAGCCGGGAGAAGCTCAGGCGCAGGGCCTCCTTGAAGGCAATCTGCTGACTGCCGGTGGTGTGGGGTTCTGGAACGTGGCGAAAGAGTGGGATCGAAAACAGAATCCACCACAACCCTACACTCACGAAAGACAGACGCGATCCCCAGGTTCCGGGCAGAAATTGAATCATCAGGATATTGATGGCCAGGAGCAGCCCTCCGCCCAGGTACCCCATGGCATAGCCCTTGGCCGAGATACGGTCCTGATCTTCCTCGGCGGCTACGTGAGGTAACAGGGCGTCGTAAAAAGTGATGGCTCCGTTAAAGCCGATGCGGCCCAGGATCGCGAGAATGGATGCGAGCAACCAATCGCCGGTACTCACCAGGACCAGCAGCGAGGTGCTCAGCGCTCCGATGGCCGTGAAGATCGCCAGAAAACGTTTTTTAGAGCGGCTGATGTCCGAAAGTGTCCCCAAAATGGGGGAAAGGATAGCGACAATAAGCAGAGAAATGCTGAGTCCCAGGCTCCAGTAAGCCGTGGCGGTGGCTTCGCTGGGGAGGGTGGCTCCTGCAACCTGGCTGTAATACACGGGCAGAACCGCCGCCAGCACGGTCGTGGCAAAAGCGGAATTGGCCCAGTCGTACATACACCAGGCATTAGCGATTTTGGGTACGGTTTTACGCGCTGCGGTCACGGTCATGATGTTCGTTCCTCCTGGATGATGCCGCTTGAAGCCCTTCGTTTTTCCGGCCCGTTTTTCGCCCAAACATGGCAAAATAACTTTTACCGGATGGTTCCCTGTTAAGCGTTGTGTTCCTGCTCCCTGTTAAAAGATCGGCTTGCCCGGATCCACCTGACCGGTCCTGGCAAAAAACCCAGGGCCTGACCAGGCCTGACGACGGATGCTGCCCGTTGTGGCGTTCCAGCGTTTGACGTCGTCCGGCGCTGCCCGTCAAAGCCTCTGAATCGTGCTCCCTGGCCTGCGTCAGGGTTCAATGCTGGCCGATTGCGCCATCAGGCGTTCCTTAAGGACCTCACTGTGATGGCGCAGAAACTCCTGATAGCTGGCCTCCAATGGACCGACCTGCATGTAAAAAGCATCCTCGCCGTTGGGGTAGTACCCGCTCAGGCGCTCCAGGACTTGAAAACGATATTTCTCATATAAACCCTGAGCCAGGGTATTGGTGACGCGGACTTCAAGCACAACCTGGCGTGCTCCCAGCTCGATGGCCTGTTGAAGCAGAGTTTGCAACAGCCATTCCCCCAGGCCCCGTCCGCGCCAGGCGGGATGGATGGCCAGGGTGCTGATGTGGCCCTGCAGGGGGGTGACATGTTCCAGGCGCAGGCCGCCCAGACCAATCAGGGCGCGCAGAGGGCGGGATGGGGTACGCCAGGCCTCTACAAAACTGCGCTGCGGATAGCGATACTCCAGGACCAGATAGCGCGCCAGAGGATTGAAAAACAGCTCATAGGTATAGGCCGATTCTGGCCAGGGATCGGCAAAGGAGAGCCGTTCGAGTTCCATCACTTCCGGCAAGTCCCTGGGCTGCATCGGACGAATGTTACAGGCCGTGTAGAGCGTTTCAGATTTCATGTTGGGTAGATCGGCGTCAGACTGAAGCGGTCATCCTGGTCGCCGGCCTGCCAGCGCTGCCAGGCCAGTTCGGCCAGATAGCCGGCCCGGCGCAGGCGCCGTGGCGCAGGAGGCAGTTCGATGTGATCGCCCGAAAGCCGGATTTTGCTCAGAGCTTCGCCATCCAGCTCTCCCACAAGCAGGCAATCTTCGGCCAGCGTAGTTAAAAGCCCATCCCAATCCGTCAGGGTGACCGCGGCCTGGGCCTGCCAGTGGTTATGTTGCCAGCGATAGGGCGCATAACCGATGCGTCGGCGTCCGGCGCTGAAAACGGCAATCAGCAACCGCGGATCTGGCGGTTGGGCATAAGCCAGAATGTCCAGCGTGGACACGGCGAACAGGGGAATCCGGCGTGCCATGGCCAGACCTTGAGCGACGGCCAATCCGATGCGCGTGCCGGTGTAAGAGCCAGGGCCATGGCATACGGCGATGGCTTGAACCGCATCTATGGTCAGATTGCTCTCATCGAGCAGCGCGCGGATGCGTGGAACCAGGGTAACCGTATGGCGGTTGCCGGCTTCCCAGGTGCACTCACCGCGCAATCCAACCGCATCGCGCAGGGCGATGCTGGCATAACGGGTGGCTGTATCCAGCGCCAGAAGCATCAACGGCCCAGGACCTCCTTGCGAAAGGTCTCCAGAAGGGCGCGGTGACGTGTTCCAGAGGCGCGAAAAACAAGCGAGCGCCGATGCTCATCCAGGTGGTGCAGGTTCACCCACAGGTGTTCCGTGGGAAACAGCCCTGGAGTCCGATCGGCCCATTCGACAATGCAAATAGCCTGATCTTGCCCCAACAGGTCCTCCAGGCCCAGCGAGGCAATCGCCGCAGGCGTCTCCAGCCGGTACAGGTCAATGTGATACAGGTAGACCCGATTGCCCGGACGGCTGTGGCGCCGAATGAGCACGAATGTCGGACTGAGCAGGGGATCGGTAACGCCCCAGCCCGCGCCGAGACCCTGGGCAAAGATGGTTTTGCCCGTGCCCAGGTCGCCAACCAGGGCGATCACGTCCCCCGCTTGCAGGTGCGCACCCAGCCGTGCCCCTAGCCGGCGGGTCTGCTCAGCGTTGCGGCTGATGAATTCAAAAGTTTCTGCATCGAAAATCGGCATGGCGTAATTATAACGTCTTAGGTGAAGAAGGGCAAATGATCGAACGCGCTAGGCTGATTCTGCAACGTCCGCGCTGCTTGTATGAGCGCCGCGCCAGAAAAAGACGGCCCATATCCATGGGCCGTCCGATGGCGTGCGGTCGTCATCAACCCAAACGCAAGGCCAGGTCTTCGCGCAAGCGCTCGCGGGTTTGTTGCTGAGGAACGGGGGCGATGAGCGGCTCGACGAAGCCGCCGACGATCAGGCGCTGGGCCGTGCTGCGCGGGATGGACCGCGCCTGCAGGTAAAACAGTTGCTCCTCATCTACGCGCGCTACGGTTGCCCCGTGACTGCATTGCACGTCGTTGGCCAGAATTTCCAGGCCAGGGATGGCATGGGCGCGCCCCGTGCCCAGGAGGAGATTGTTGCTCGCCTGATAGCCCCGAATTTGTTGCGCTTCAGGTTCCACCCGAATCATCCCATAGAAAACCGTCTGGGCCTCGTCCAGCACAATGTTGCGGAACAACAGATCGCTCTGAGTTTGCGGCGCCCGGTGATGTTGATAGGTGCTCTGGTCTATGACCTGGTGTCCGGTAACGCAGCTCACGCCGTGCATGACCGCCTGGGCCTCCGGAGCCAGCAGGTCCGTCCGCAAAAAGTCCTTGGTTACGGCGCTTCCAAAACTAAAACTGCTCCACTGCAACAGGGCATCCCGTTCCAGCCGGGCATTCTGGTGACTGATGCTATAGCGTTGTTCACCCCAGTGCTGCAGGCTGATGTACCGTACCCGCGCCCCTTCTCCGAGGTGCAGTTCGACAACTTCGCTGTTGATTTCCGGCGTGCGTTCTTGAGAAAGCCGGTCATAAATGAAGGTAACCTGACTGCCTTTTTCAGCAATGAACAACACCCGCGGGAAGCTGCTGGCGCTCGCGGCTGTGTGAACTGTGAGGACCTGGATAGGAAGGGCAATCCGAACGCCCTCTGGCACATACAGCAGCACACCGTCCTGCCACAGGGCGGCATTTAAGGCGCTGAAACGGTCAAAGTCGGGGCGGGTCCAATCGCCCCGGTTCCAGTAGTGTTGGATGATGTCCGCATGGGTGTGCAGGGCCTGATGCAAATCGGCCAGGACTACGCCTTGCGCAGCCAGATCGGGACGCAGCGCGCCGTAAACCAGTCCCCCATCGGCCTGAACCAGCATCCCGGCGACATCCTGTTCCGCATTGAGATGGCGCAGCCAGAACGGGGGGAGGTCATGGTAGGCCAGAGGATCTGGGCGGCTCATCTGGACGCGCAGGGTATCCAGTGGTAAGCGTTCGATGGGGGTACGACGCCAGGTTTCTTCCTTGCGGTGAGGGTAGGGCAGGGCTTCATAGTGGGCCCAGGCTGCCTCGCGAGCCGCGCGCATCCAGGCTGGCTCAGCGTAGAAGGCGCTGAGCATGGCGGGAAGTTCCGGACTTAAGCGTTGTGGAGTGGAGAATGCCGGATTCATCATCCAACCGATCCTTCCATCTGCAATTGAATCAAGCGGTTGAGTTCGATGGCGTACTCCATCGGCAGCTCCTTGATAAAGGGTTCGAGGAAGCCGTTGATAATCATGGCCGAGGCTTCTTCCTCGCTCAGCCCCCGGCTCATCAGGTAGAAGAGCTGGTCTTCGCTGATCTTGCTCACTGTAGCCTCGTGCTCCACCTGGGCATCATCTTCACTTACGTCAATGTAAGGGTAGGTGTCCGAACGCGAGGTCGGATCCAGCAGCAAAGCATCGCAGGCCACACGGGTCTGGGCGTCTGTTGCCCCGTGATTGATACGCACTAATCCGCGGAAACTGGAACGTCCGGTCCCTTTGCTGATGGATTTTGAAGTGACAATCGAGCTGGTATTGGGAGCCAGATGGATCATCTTGGCGCCGGCATCGTGATGTTGGCCATCGCTGGCAAAGGCAATCGAAAGCACCTCTCCATGCGCCCCTGGCCCTTTAAGGACACAGGTGGGATATTTCATCGTGATCAACGATCCCAGGTTGCCATCCACCCATTCCATGGTGCCATGGGCTTCGACCGAAGCGCGTTGCGTCACCAGGTTGTAAACATTGTGGGACCAGTTCTGGATAGTGGTGTAGCGCACATGAGCGTGCGGGCGTACAATGATCTCAATCACGCCGGTGTGTAAAGCCGCGCGTGAATAGAGCGGGGCCGTGCAGCCTTCGATGTAGTGGACCTTGCTTCCCTCATCTGCGATGATGATGGTGCGTTCAAACTGGCCCAGGCCCTGGACGTTGATGCGGAAGTAGGCCTGCAGGGGGATAGCAACCTCGACATGCGGGGGCACGTAGACAAAACTTCCGCCGGACCAGAAGGCACTGTTGAGGGCCGCGAATTTGTTATCGGCGATCGGTACGACCGTGCCGATATGGCGGCGTACCAGGTCTGGATACTCGCGGACAGCGGTATCCATGTCCACGAAAATGATCCCCTGCTTTTCCCACTCTTTTTTCAGCGACCCGTAAACGGATTCAGAGTCGAACTGGGTTTCAACGCCGGCCAGGAACTGCCGTTCAGCTTCGGGGATGCCCAGGCGCTCAAATGTATCGCGGATATTTTCGGGCACTTCTTCCCAGGAATGGGCTTTTTGCTCGGTCGGGCGGACATAGTAAATGAAGTCTTCGAAATTCAACTGGCTCAGATCCGCGCCCCAGGTTGGCACCGGCATGCGCAGGAAAGTCTCCAGCGCCTTGAGCCGAAAAGCCAGCATCCATTCCGGCTCTTTCTTAACTGCCGAAATCTCCCGTACTACGTCCTCCCCCAAACCAGCACGCACCTGATGAGCGTAATCCAGCTCGGTGACGAAATCATAACGGGATTCGTCCTTAATGTCGCGGAGGAAGTCGATCTCACTCATCCCTGCCTCTCGGCTTGAGCAGCAATCCAATCATAGCCGCGTTCTTCGAGTAGCGCGACCAAACGATAATCACCCGATTGGAAAATGCGCCCCTGGTAGAAGATGTGCACGAATTGCGGCTGGATGTAATTTAACAGGCGCTGATAGTGGGTGATCACCAGTAACCCCAGATTGAGTTCGCGGTACAGCGCATTGACCCCTTCGGAAACAATGCGCAGTGCGTCAATATCCAGGCCGGAGTCGGTTTCGTCGAGGATGGCGTAGCGTGGCTTGAGGAGCGCCATCTGCAGGATTTCGGCGCGTTTCTTTTCGCCGCCGGAAAAACCTTCGTTAAGGTAACGGCGCAAAAAGGCCTGGTCCATCTTGAGCTGAGCCATGCGTTCCAGCACTTCCTGGCGGAATTCGCGGGCAGGCATGAGGTGAGCATTCAGCCGACCCGGTCCACTGCTTCCCCCTGTGCGGGCCGCCTGGGTATAGCCGCGCATGGAGCTTACGGCGGCGTGCAGGAAATT
>DAOTZR010000030.1:0-7178 GCA_034434315.1 Anaerolineae bacterium | reverse complement strand
GCAACACCTGCGCTTATCCCTCGTGAAAGGCCTATTTCGCGCGCCGCCGCATGAAAGCCGGGATTTCGACGTTGTCCTGATCCACCGGCCCCGTTGTCATGGGCAGGGTCTCGAAGCGCCGGACGGGCTGGACCGCAGATGCCACTGTCGTGTTTTCTCCACGGGTGGCAGTCTTGGGCCGATCCTCGCGATCGAAGCCGGTGGCCACCACGGTGATACGCAACTCCTCGCCCATGGCCGGATCAATGACCGCGCCGAAGATGAGGTTGACTTCCGGATGCGCCGTGTCGCGGATGATGGATGCCGCCTCGTTCACCTCGTGCAGAGTGAGGTTCGGGCCACCCGTGATGTTGAGGAGGACCCCGCGGGCACCGTCAATCGTCACATCCAGCAGGCGGTTGGCAATGGCCTGCTGGGCGGCCTCGACGGCGCGGTTCTCGCCGCTGGCCCGTCCAATCGCCATCAGCGCCGCCCCACCCTCGTGCATGATGGTGCGCACGTCGGCAAAGTCAAGGTTGATGAGGCCTGGCACGGTGATGACCTCGGTGATGCCCTGAATGCCCTGGCGCAGCACATCATCCGCCAGGCGGAAAGCATCTTGCAGGCTGACGCGCTTGTCGGTGATGTCGGTCAGCCGGTCATTGGGGATGACGATGAGCGTATCCACTACCTGCCTGAGGGCCTCGATCCCTTCCATGGCCGAGCGGGCGCGTTTGGCGCCTTCAAACGCGAAGGGACGGGTGACAACGCCGATGGTAAGGGCCTTCAGCTCTTCTTTGGCGATGCGGGCCACAATGGGCGCAGCCCCGGTCCCGGTGCCGCCGCCCATCCCCGCGGTGACGAAGACCATGTCGGACCCCTGGAGCACCTGACGGATTTCATCCGCCGACTCCTCGGCTGCCTTCTGGCCCACTTCGGGATTGCCGCCGGCACCCAGGCCACGGGTGGTATTGTTGCCCAGGCGCACCCGGACGGGGGCCTGCGACCGTCCCAGAGCCTGCGCATCGGTGTTCATGGCGATAAAATCCACGCCCTGAAGGTTCTCGGTAATCATGCGATCAACGGCGTTGCTGCCCCCACCGCCAATGCCCACCACACGAATCTGTGCGAAGTTCTCCCCTGCGGAACTCATCTCTCCACCTCCTGCTGGAACTATTCCTGGATTATGAACTCTACTTGATGCTTTTTGCATAGCCACACCTCGTTCCCTGTCATCAGGCGCTACCGTTTTCATCTTCGGACCTGCCACCTCCTTAACCTCAACCTCAGAGTCCAGGTTGCATCCTTAACCTGGAAGCAGAGTGCGCAACCAGGGAAGGATGCGCTTGACCCAAGGCGGGTTGCTTCCATAGCGCCCGCCGCTGCCCTCATCCCACAAGGGGGACCAGCGCAATAAACCGACGGCAACAGCCGAGCTGGCATTGGTGATTTGATCGGTGAGACCACTCAGCCCCTGGGGGACGCCTACCCGTACCGGGAGCTGGAACAGATCGCGCGCCAGGTCGCGCAGGCCCGGCAATTGGGCCACGCCTCCGGTCAGAACAATGCCTGCCGGCAACAGGCCATCGTAACCGGAACGTTTAATCTCCTGCTGGATGTTTTCCAGAATCTCCTCGCAACGTGCCTGGATGATTTCCGCCAGTTTCCAGCGCGGCACGACAACGGGTACATTTTCGCCGTAAGGCGTCACGGTGAAGCGCTCCTCCTGGCTGACCTGGTTTGAGAGCGCATGGCCGTAACGCAATTTAATGCTTTCCGCGGTCTCCGGTGGCAGGCGCAGGCCAATGGCAATGTCGTTGGTAATGTACTCCCCTCCCAAAGCCAGGGAGCGGGTATGCCAGACGGTCCCTTCGATGAAAATGGCAATCTCAGCCGTGCCTTCCCCAAGGTCCACCAGCACGACGCCCATCTCGCGTTCAGTCGGGGTGAGGACGGCATTGGCTGCGGCCAGGGGAGCGTAAACCACCTCACTGGGCTCAACCCCGGCCCCTTCCACGCACTTGACCAGGTTCTGAATCGCAGTGACCGATCCCATCACCACGTGCGCCTCGACCTCCAGACGGAAACCGTGCATACCCAGGGGATCGCGCACCCCAGATTGCCCGTCCACGGTGTAGACGCGGGGGATGATGTGCAGCAGGCGCTGATTCTGCGGCAGGATGATGGCTCCCGCAGCTTCCAGAGCGCGGTCAATATCGTCCTCACTGATGCCCACATCCCGGCGGGACACGCCCACCACGCCCTGGCTGTTGCGCGAACTGATGTGCGCTCCGCTCACGCTCACAAAAGCCCGTTCGATGCGATAACCCGAGCTTTGCTCGGCCTTTTCGATAGCTTCGGCTATGCTCGCCGTCGCCTCCTGGACATTGACAATCACCCCTTTCTTCACGCCGCGCGCGGGAACCTGACCGACGCCGACGATGCGCACGGCATCCGCCGCATCCCCCACCTCGGCGACCAACACCATAGTTTTGTGACTCCCAACGTCAATGCCGACAACGGTTCGATCCATGCCTGCCTCCTACCACAAGCGGTCCATCGCATAGGTCGGGGCCTCCGGAATCCGAACGTCCAGATTCCAGGGAAAAATCCGCCGCGCCTCGAAAATGGCCAGCATTTGCTGGTACACGGCCCAGCGGTCTGCCATGGCCTGAGCTCCCAGGCCAAAAGCAATGCGATGCCCCTCGACATCGTTCCAGATCAGGCCCCGCTGGGGATGATATTCCAAAGCCTCAACCGGTCCAGTCAGTTTGAGCAGCGCCTGGGCGCTCTGGACAACGTCCAGAGTCAGCTCCGGCGTCTCCGGCAAAGGACCGCGCAAAACCGGCAGGGCGCTGGCCTCTCCCCATGGCGTAAAGACGATACCTTCTTTGTCAACCCATTGGGGGCCGGCCGCCGTTTCCCAAATCGCGATGGGCTTGCGCTCTACAACGCGAATTTCGCACTGGGCCGGGTAGGGTCGGCAGGAGACCTGGGTCGAGCTGACCGCCGAAACCCGTTCGAGGATGCGTTGCGCGGCGGCTTCGGCATCCAGGCGGGTGCCGTGACGCTGGAGCAAGTCACTGGCTTGCAGAACCTCTTGCGCCACCGCGCCGCGTGTGCCATACAGGGTAATCGCCTCAGCGGTAAGATACCAGTGCGTGTCCACCCGCATCCAGACCGACACAGCCAGGACCAGGCTTAAAGCCAGGATCAGGGGCCAGAGCTGGCGCCAGGGCAGGGTAAGGACAAGGGTCCGACGTGCCGGACGCCGCCGCCCCCGCGGACGGACTGCGGTCCCCAGCGGTTGCGCCTCCAGCAAAGCAGCGGTTCGACTGTAACGGCGATATCTGGCCATAGATTACTCCTGCTGCCCTTTCCAGGGTCTTGGCTAGCCCCGATTGGGGCGGTAAATACGTTCCAGAGAAGCTGTTTCCGCGTGACGTTCAAGCGCCAGTTCAATCAGGCGATCCAGCAGACGCGGGTAAGGTAGACCCGAAGCTTCCCACAGCTTGGGATACATGCTGATCGCGGTGAAACCGGGAATGGTGTTGATTTCGTTGATGAAGATTTCACCGGATGCGCCATTCATCAGGAAATCCACGCGCGCCATGCCCGCGCCATCCACCGCCCGGAAGGCGGTGATGGCCAGCATCCGCACCTGCTCCATCTGCGGGTCATCTAACCGCGCCGGGATCAGCAGCTCCGAGGCCTTTTCACCCTCGTCCAGATACTTGGCGGCGTAATCGTAGAACTCGCGCTTGGGGATGATTTCTCCGGCCACCGAGGCGGCAATGGCATCCCCATTTCCCAGCACGCTGACCTCGATCTCACGCGCATGGGGCACAGCCTGCTCTATCAGGAGCCGCCGATCGTAACGGGCAGCCTCGTCCAGGCCCTGGCGCAGTTCCGCGCGCGACCGGCATTTGCTGATGCCCACACTCGATCCCAGGTTGACCGGTTTGACAAAGACTGGATAAGGGAGCTGCGCTTCGATAGCATCGAGAACCGCTTCGGGTTCGTTCTGCCAGCGCGGACGAGTAATCAGCAGGTAAGGGACAATGGGCAAATGCCAGGCGCGGCAGACGTCTTTGAACAGGGCCTTATCCATGGCCACGGCAGAGGCGAGCACGCCGCAGCCGACGTAGGGCACCAGCGCCAGCTCCAGCAGGCCCTGGAGCGTGCCATCCTCGCCATATGTGCCATGCAGCACCGGAAAAACCACATCGATCTTTTGTAAAAGCTCTAATCGTGCGGTATCATCCTGCAAGCTCACCCGCCACAACCCCTGCAGACCCGGATCGCCGAAGAGCGCGGCTCCCTGAGTTCCGCTCAGGTCCTCCCGCTGCAACGCGGCCCAGGGATCCGCGCCCACAATCCAGGACCCGGTGCGGGTGATGCCCACAGGGATGACGTTATAGCGTTCCCGATCCAAAGCACGCATGATGGAGGCCGCCGAAAGCAGGCTGACCTCGTGTTCCCCCGAACGTCCACCAAAAAGGACGAGCACATTCAGCTTTTGAGCCATAGACACCTCGTCACGCCTTATAGAATCTCAATCTCTGGTTGCAGGCGAATGCCAAACTGGCGTTCGACTTCGGCCTGCACCTCGGCGATCAGCGCGCGATAGTCCGCGGCTGTACCGCCTTCATTCAGGAAAAAGTTGGCGTGCACATCCGAAACCACCACGCCCCCCATACGTTTACCTTTTAAGCCCGCGGCTTCGATGAGCCGCCCGGCATAGTCGCCCGGCGGATTGGCAAAGACCGAGCCCAGGCTGCGTCCCGCAGGTTGGGAGCGTCGCCGCCGCATCAGAAATTCCTGCGCCCGGGCCTCCAGAAGTTGCGGGTCAGCCGGAGTCAGGCTAAGCTGCGCCGAAAGCACTACCCACGCTCCGGCGGTCTGCCCCTTCAGACGGCTGGTACGATAGGCGTAAGCCAGCCAGTCCGGCCCTACCTCAAGCCGGCTGCCATCGCGCGCCAGGAGCTGGACCGAGCGCACATGTGCCGCGATCTCCTCACCACTGGCGCCGGCATTGTTGATGATGGCTCCGCCCAGCGATCCGGGCAGGCCAATCGACCAGGTCAGGCCATCCAGACCGCGCTGGATCGCCTCGCGTGCCAGCGTGATCATCGCCCCCCCACTTTCGGCGCTGACCGTCGCGCGGTCCTCGTCCCAGCTTACCCCGGCAGCTCGATTGAGCACCACCAACCCGCGCAGGCCCTCATCAGGAATTAAACAATTGGAAAGCCCCCCAAAAACACGCCAGGGCACTTCCAGCGCCTGGGCCTGCTGCACTACGTCTACCAGCTCCGCCTGAGTCCGCGCCAGGAACAACAGATCTGCCGGGCCTCCCAGGCCCACCCAGCTATAACGCGCCAGGGGCACGTTACGCTGCATGGACGGGAAAGCCCGCGCCAGCTCGTCCAGGCGCTCGGCTGGAAGGACCATGGTTAACGCTTCCCCTTCCCGCGGCCTTGCTGGCTTTGCACCTGCTCCAGCCGCACGCGCAGGACTTCGGAATGATAGGCGCGGTAGCGTCCGCGTTTGCGCGCCTGCAACCCCGTGAGTTTATGGAATAGCTGAATCAGACGGCTCATGCTGCTCCTCCTGTCAGAGCGCGCAACAGGCGCTCCCCAACCATGTACTCATTGCCCGCGCCCATCAGCATGACCACATCCCCCGGTTGCACTGTCTGCGCCAGGAGCTCCGCGGCCTGCTCCAGATCGCTGCAAGGTTGCACCTGGGGATGGTGGAGCGCCGCGGCCAGGTCGGTGTGCCGCACGCTACCATCGTCCACCTCGCGCGCCGCGTAGATGGGCAGGATGTAGACGGCATCGGCTTCGCCAAAGGCGGTGAGGTAGGCGTCCCACAGGGCCTTGATGCGGCTGAAGGTGTGCGGTTGCCAGACCGCCAGGATGCGCCGTCCGGGATAGCGCTGCCGCGCGGCCTCCAGGACGTAGCGGATCTGGGTAGGATGATGAGCGTAGTCATCAATCACGGTGACGCCCTGCGCCTCGCCCAGGAGCTGGAAGCGCCGTTCCGTGCCCTTGTAATCGCGCAGGGTCATCGCGGCGATGTTCCAGGGCAAGCCGACAGCATCCGCGACAGCCATGACCGCCAGGGCGTTGAGAGCATTGTGCGCTCCGGGTATCTGCAAACGCATGGGCCAGAGGGCCTGCCCCTGATATTGGACCTCAAAATCAATCCCGCCCAGCTCGTTGGGACGGATGTTGAGCGCACGCCAGGTGACGCCGGAGCCCTCTTCGCGGCCATAGAGCACCAGATTGCCACCATTGGCATGGTAGGAAGCGGCCAGGGCATGCGCCAGCGGATCGTCATTGCAGGCGACCAGCAGGCCACCCGGTTGAATCCGCTCGATAAATTCCCCAAAGGCGTAACGTAAATGGCGCAGGGTAGGGAAACAATCCGGATGGTCATATTCGATGTTGGTGACGACGGCGATGCGGGGACTGAGGCTGAGGAAGGTGTTCTGGTACTCATCCGCTTCAATGATAAAATAACGGCCCTTGCCCAGACGGGCGTTGGTCCCCACATTGGCCGAAACGCCCCCGATGATAAAGCTGGGGTCCTGGTTCAAGGCCGTGAAAACCATGGCCAGCATGCTGGTGACGGTGGTTTTCCCATGCGCTCCGGCAACGGCAATCACGTCATAGCCAGCAGTCAGCCAGGGCAAAATATCGGGGCGGCGGAAGATGGGGATCCCCTGCGCCCGCGCCGCCTGCAATTCCGGGTCACTTTCAGGCACTGCTGAGGAGGCCAGCACCGCGTCGGTATCCAGCGCAGATCCCGCTACAAAGCCAATCTGGACCGGTATGTCCTCGGTGCGCAAAGCGGCGGTCATAGCCGACTCGCGTGCGTCCGAACCGGTAACCAGGACGCCCCTGGCCTTGAGGATCCGGGCCATGGCGGACATGCCCGCTCCTCCTATACCCACAATGTGTATGCGCCGCAGTGCCTGCCAGTTCTGCATAAAGCCTCCTTCACACAAAAACGACCATGACGAAGATAAAAGCGACCACCAGAAAGACGTACAACAACCCGCCCCGCATCCAGGTCAGGGGAATGTAGTTTAAGATGTCCTGCGCTATTGGAGTTGTCGGGGGGGTAATGCCCCAGATGTTGTAGCCCAGGACGTTCAGGAAACCCCAGACCATGCCGATGATCATGAAGCCGTT
>DAOTZR010000029.1:0-1887 GCA_034434315.1 Anaerolineae bacterium | reverse complement strand
AATCGGGCGCCTGGAAGGCTGGATTGGGGTAGGTGTAGAACCCCTTTCCTGTCTTAACCCCCAGTTCCCCCCTGGCGATTTTATCCAGCAAAATCTTGGGCGGCGCGTCGGAAGGATCGCCGGATTCCTGATAGTACACCATTTCGATGTCTCGTACCACATCCAATCCTACCATATCCATCATGCCAAAAGGCCCGGCGGGGCCACCCACTGCAATCATCCACGCGCGGTCAACGTCTTCGGGAGTAGCGACCCCTTCGTCCACCAGATGCAGACATTCCTTCTTGATGGCTCGCCATACCCGATTGAAGATAAATCCAGTGCTTTCTTTAAGCACCATCAATGGAGTGAGCCCAAGGCTGAGCACCCATTCCCGCGCCAGAGCGACCGTCTCATCGGAAGTAGCCGTACCCCGCATCAATTCAACCATGGTACGCTGCCACACCGGTGGGAAAAAGTGCATATTCAGCACCTTCTCTGGCCTTTGGGTTGCATCCTCGATGGCCGAGATGCGCAGAGAAGAGCTGGTTGTCGCCAGAATGGTTGGGGGAGGACAGAGCGCATCAAGCTGCGCGAAGATGTGCCGCTTCAGTTCGAGCTGCTCCGGCGCAGCTTCAATGACCAGCGCCGCCTGACTCACCCCTTCCTCCAGCTCAGTTGTCATGTGAATGCGAGCCAGCACCTCAGCTTTTTCCTGTTCGGTAAGGTGCTGGCGCTCCACACGTCGGTTCAGTTCCAGCGCCTGTGCCTGGCTTGCCTTTTGCAGGGCTTCTGGATGGGGATCTACCATCCAGACCGTGTATCCGTGCAGCGCAGCCTGAAGTCCAATCTGCATCCCCATGAACCCGGCGCCTACCACCGCCACAGTTTCCAAACCTTGAACAACCATAACCAGACTAACCTCCTTTCTCCAGAATATCTCCAGAATATGCGATCCGTAAGAGCCAGCAGGTATCTCCCTGCGGCAACGCATCCCGCCCCCGCTGCAAGGCAGGCATTCCTACCCCTTGCGTTTGTGCAACGCTTTTTTTGTGCTATACCAGAGTCTAAACTACAAAGGCACTTAATCGTATTACAAAAAAACATGCTGTCAATCAGCAGAGCGGCATAAAAAATGCGGGGCGCTTTTGCCACCGCCCTGCCCAATCCCTAACTCAGAGGAGGTAACATGAAAACCGTCGTCAGTACCGATCAGGCTCCGCAAGCCATAGGACCCTACAGCCAGGCGATTATCTGCAATGGCTGGGTGTTCGTCTCTGGCCAGCTAGGGCTGGACCCGGCCAGCGGCGAACTGATTGGGCCGGATGTGGCCGAACAAACACGCCAGGCTCTGCGCAACCTGCAAGCCATCCTGGAAGCTGCCGGCAGTGATCTGGGGCGCGTGGTGAAAACGACCATCTTCCTGGCCGACATGCAGGACTTCAAAACCGTCAACGCCATCTACGCCGAATTCTTCCGCCAGGCCCCTCCGGCCCGCGCCACAGTCCAGGTAGCGGCTCTGCCGCGCGGCGGACGGGTGGAAATCGAAGCCGTCGCCACCTTGTAAAGCCCGGTTATGGCCTTGCGACACAGGCTTTGGTGGCTCATCCCCTGGCTTGCCGGCCTTCTCCTGGCTTGCGTCACGCAGCCCTCCCCGGCGCCGGGCTGCGTCAAGCGCCTGCTGCCCGTCTTCGGCGGTTGCTTCGGCAAGACCGTGATCCTCGACCTGACCTATCAGGGGCCGGCCTGTGTGCAGATTGAAGTCAACAACTGTCAGGGCGGCGAGTTTCACCTCACCAACACCTGCGCCGATGCGGTGACCCTGGAGGCGCTATCCATCCCGCCCGGCGCCAGGGCCATTCTGGATCTCCGCCCAACGGAAAGCGACTACACCTTAATCCAGCGGGA
>DAOTZR010000028.1:0-6737 GCA_034434315.1 Anaerolineae bacterium | reverse complement strand
AGGGGCCTGGACAAAACTCCCTGATTAGATCATAATCTAATCAGGGAACGATTGACCGCCAACGACGCTAAAGGCCGTTCGACACACACGATTAGCGCCAGGCCATCGCCACCATTCAGTTCTTTAGCCCAAAATAAGGAGTCGAACCATGTCTGATCCAAAGAAAAACCTGCCCAAAGAAGATAGCGCCTCCCTGCGCTCAAGCATCAGCTCGCTCCAACCCGCTTCCAGCCCGGCCCAACTCGACTTGCAAGCCGAGCTAAGTCGGCGTCGCAGCGACTTGCAGAGCCTGCTCACCCGTGCCAGTCTGGATGCTCCCCTGGCCGAAGCCGAAAAAATCACCGCCCGCCTGCAGAACCTGCCCTCGCGCATCACCGACCTCAACCAGCGTGGTTACCGCTACGGCAAGGCCTGGACCGGTCGTTACGTTGCCATCCAGAAAACCTGGGAAACCCAACGCAACCTGGTCCTCACGCACCTTAACGACCAGCGCCAGCACCTGCGCACCTATGGTGCCCAACTCAACCAGACCCTTGGCCGTACCACCAACGCCGGCCTCCTGTCTGCACTCGACAACGAGCTTTTTAACTTCGAGCGCATGGTCAACGAGGCCGAACAAACCATCCGCAACCTGTACGCCCCCCTGCAAAGCGACCTGAGCGCCCTGGAAAAAGAGCTGGACATCGCCGACGCGGCCCTCCAGGCCTTCGCCAGTGCCTCCTTTCCGGCCCTGCCGGACGAAAACCCCGTCGCCGTCGTTGAAGCGCGCTGGCTCACCCAAAAGGACGAAGGCCCACGCGGCCTCCTCATCCTCACTGACGCGCGCGTCCTCTTCGAGCAGCGCGAAAAAGTCGCCACCAAAAAAGTGCTCTTCATCACCACCGCCTCCGAAGAGGTCAAAAAACTCCTGTGGCAGTTCCCCATCGGCGCCCTGCGCGAAGTGACCACCCAGGATAAATCCGCCCTCCTCTCCCACCAGGAACTGCTCATCCTGCACACCGAATTCCGCGACATCCCGCCCAGCATCACCCTGAAACTTGAAGGTGGCGCGCGCAACGAAGAATGGGCCGAGCGCATCGAAATGATCCGCATCGGACAAATCGAGGCTTTCGTCAGCAGCCAAGCGGCCCCAGCCGCTACGGACACCATCGCCTACGAAAATGCCCCCACCCAGTGCCCACGCTGTGGTGGACAGCTTCCGCCGGCTTACAAGGGCATGACGCAGCTTACCTGTGAATACTGCGGTACGGTGATTCCTTTGCCCAAACGTTCATGAGCGACCTGCTGAACGATTTTAAGGAGACCCTGCAGCACCATCGCCTGATCACGCCGGGCAGCCCTGTGGTCATCGGCGTCTCCGGTGGACCGGATTCCGTGGCCCTGCTGCACCTTTTCCTGCGCCTTAGCCGCGAGTGGCAGCTTGAACTCCACGTCGCTCACCTGCACCACGGCATCCGCGGCGCCGAGGCCGATGCCGACGCCGCCTTCGTCGCCGACCTGGCCGCGCGCTGGAACCTGCCCTGCCACATCGGCCATTGCGACGTCCCGGCCCTGGCCCGCCAGGAACACCTGGCCCTGGAGGAGGCCGCCCGGCGCCAGCGCTACGCCTTCCTGGCGCGTGTTGCCCTCCAACACCACGCTTCCACCATCGCCGTAGCCCATCACGCCGACGACCAGGCCGAAACCGTCCTGATGCACCTGCTGCGCGGCAGCGGCCCAGCCGGATTGCGCGGCATGGCCCCGGCCACCCCCTTGAGCACCTACCGCCTGCTACCCTTGCCGCCCGAAGACCGCGCCCGCCTCACCCTCATCCGCCCGCTCCTCTTCACCCCGCGCGCCGCCATCATCGCCTACTGCGCCGAACACGGCCTGGAAACCCGCCAGGATAGCTCCAATCTCAATACCACCTTCTTCCGCAACCGCCTGCGCCACGAGGTGCTGCCCTACCTGGCCCAGCTCAACCCGCGCATCAGCGCTCGCCTCTGTGCCCTGGCCGAAGTCATCCGCGCCGATTACGACCTGCTGGAGGACCTGACCCAACAGGCCTGGGAGCGCCTGCTCCTGGACGCCACAGCGGACGCGCTCACCTTCGACCTGGCCGGCTTTCGCAGCCTACCCCTGGCCCTCCAGCGCGCCCTCATCCGCAAAGCCGCCTATCACCTGGTCCCCACTCTGCGCGATGTAGATTTCGTTCACGTCGAAGCGGCCCGCCAGATCGCCCTCTACGGTGCCACCGGCCAGGAAGCCACCCTGCCGCGGGGCCTGCTGTGGCGTCTGGACTACGACCGCATCATCCTCAGCACAGGCCAGCCCTCAGCTTCCTCGCCGGCCTGGCCGCACCTGGACCCCGGCACCCGGTTGGACCTGACCCTACCAGGTCGCTTTGCTCTGCCCGATGGCTGGGTCCTCACCCTGGACCCCCTGCCGGCCTGGGACGAAACCGTCATCCGCACCAACCCCGACCCCTTCAGCGCCTACCTGGATGCCGCGGCCCTGCACCCGCCCCTGGTCCTGCGCACCCGGCGCTCCGGCGAGCGCTTCTGGCCTCTGGGCCTGGAAGCGGAAAGCGATTTAGGGGACTTCCTCATCAAAGCCAAAGTTCCCGCCAGGCGGCGCGCCACCCTTCCGCTCCTCTGCAGCGGCGACACCATCCTTTGGATCCCCGGCGTGCGGCTTAGCGCGCAAGCGCGCGTCACCCCCGCCACCCGGCATGTGGTAAAATGTACTTTACACAACCCATCCCAAACGGAGGACCCTGCATGGCCAAACACCTGATCCTGGTAGCCGGCAACATCGGCGCTGGCAAAACCTCCCTGGCCGAGCGGCTGGCCGGGCGGTTGGGCTGGCACATCGCCTACGAATCCGTGGACGACAACCCCTACCTGGCCGACTTCTACGCCGACATGCGCACCTGGAGCTTCCACCTGCAAATCTTTTTCCTGGGGCACCGGGCGGAACAACATCGCCAGATGGCAGCCCTGCCCGTTTCGGCCATCATTGACCGCAGCATCTACGAAGACGCCCACATCTTCGCCCGCGCCCTGTACGAAATGCACAACATGACCGAACGCGACTACCGCGCCTACCGCCGCCTCTACGATCAGATCGTCAGCGGCCTGCCCCGTCCTGACCTGCTCATCTACATCCAGGCCAGCGTCCCCACCCTCCTCCAGCACATCGCCCAACGTGGACGCGACATCGAACGCACCATCTCCGCCGAGTACCTGACCCTGCTCAACCGCTTCTACCAGGAATGGATCGGCCACTTCGACCTGTGCCCCGTCCTCACCGTGCCCGGCGACCAGCTCAACTTCGTGCGCTCCCCGCACCACCTGGACATCATCGTCGAGCGCGTCCAGGACAAACTGGCGGGCAAAGCCTTCGTCGAATTCCCGACCATGGAGGAGCCCGATGCCGGCGGAGCCGGGTGAAGCCCTAAGCGAACGCGAACTTGAGGTCGTGCGCCTGGTTGCCGCGGGGCTTTCCAACAAGGAAATTGCCGCGCAGCTCTACCTCAGCGCGAACACCGTCAAAGTCCATTTGCGCAACATCTTCACCAAAACCGGCGTCAGCTCGCGCACCGAGCTCACGCTCCTGGCGTTGCGCTCTGGCTGGCTGCCTCTTACAGATTCTGATGGGGAAAAAGCCGCTCACGCTGGCGCCGGCCCTGCCGATGAAGCTTCCGGCACACCTGCCCCCTCAGGGACGAGTGGCGCCGCCGTAGCCCAGGCCGAAGGCGCCTTCCTCCCTGCGCCCGAGGCCGCCCCTCAGTCCGCCGTCACAGCCGCGTCAACGCCTGGCGCCGCCGTCCCCCTGGCCGAGGACGCCTTCCCCTCCGTGCCGGTGAGCGCTCCGTCCGCCTGGCCGCGCCATCAACGCCTCGTCCTGGGCCTGAGCCTGCTGCTCACGCTCGCCATCCTCCTGCTGCCGGCCCCTCGGCGCAGTGCAGGCGTTACTGGTGCCCCCAGCGGCCTGATAGACGAACCCGTCCAGGCCGAGCTGACCATCGGCACGGCCACCCGCTGGCAGGAGCGCGCTCCCATGAGCGTGCGCCGCGCGCGCTTTGGCCTGGCCGCCTGGCACGGCCAGCTCTACGCTATCGGCGGCCTCACCGCTGATGGCGTCACCGCCGTCACCGAACGCTACACCCCGGAACAGGACGCCTGGGCCAGCGTCGCCCCGCGTCCCAGCGCCCTGGCCAACATCAGCGCTGGCGCGCTGGCCTCCGGCATCCTGGTCCCCGGCGGCTGCGACGCTCAGGGGCACCCCAGCGCTACCGTGCACCTCTATCAACCCGAACAGGACCGCTGGCGCGAAGTGGCGCCCCTGCCCCAAGCCCTATGCGCCTACGCCCTCGCCACTGACGACCAGCAGGCTTACCTCATCGGCGGCTGGGACGGGACGCGCTACACCAACCAGGCCTACCGCTACGACGCCCAGGCCGACCGCTGGGAGACCCTGCCCCCGCTCCCCCTGGCGAGCGGCTTCGGTGGCGCTGTCCTGTACGGCGCTCAGGTGTACTACGTCGGCGGGTACGATGGCAAACGCGAACTTTCCACCTGCTACCTTTACGATCCGGACCAACAGGCCTGGAGCACCTGCCCCTCCCTGCTGCAACCCCGCGGCGGCTTTGGCCTGGTCACCATCGGGACCCGGCTCTACGCCATCGGCGGGGGCTGGCAACACTACCTGGGCTTCAACGAAAGCCTGGACCCCGGACGCGGAAACTGGCAGGTTGTCGAAACGCCACTGGTGCGCGAATGGCGGCATCTCGGCGTCGCTGCGCTTGGGTCCAGCCTTTACGCTGTTGGCGGCTGGAACGGTGACTACCTCAACCGCACCTACCAGTGGAATACGTTCCCCTTCCAGATCCACATCCCGCTGGTTCCTGAGGGCAAAAAGGAGCCATGAGTGCCCTGATCCTGCGGACGAAGCTCACCCCGCCTCCACTCCCGGCCCGCACGCTGGTGCGCGAGCGTATCACCCGCCGCCTGCTGGAAGCCCTCGACTACCCGCTCACCCTGGTCCAGGCCGGCACCGGCTATGGCAAAAGCACAGCCCTGGCTGCCCTGCCCGGCACAGGGCACCCTCTGGCCTGGTACACCCTGGAGCGCGAGGATGCCGATGCGACCCTGTTTTTGCACTCCCTGTTGCACTGTCTGCACCGGCTTTGCCCCACCCTGCCGCAGGACACCATCGCCGCAGTCCTGGAAGAGGTGGGACGCAGTGACGAAGAGCGTTGGGAAGCCTGCTTGACCCTGACCCTGAATGCGCTGAGCGCTGAGGTCAGGCCACCTTCCCTGCTCATCCTCAACGATGCCCATCACCTGGAAAAAGCCACGAGCGTCCTCAGCCTCCTCGACCGTTTCATCACCTATCGCCCACCCTGGTTGCACATCCTTATCGCCACCCGCCGGACCTTGCCCTTCCCTTCGCTCCTGACCTGGCGCATGAAAGGCGAGGTCCTGGACATCACCCAAAACGAGCTGGCCTTTACGCCCGATGAGGTGTCGCTCCTGTTCGCTGAGGTGTATCACCTGCCGCTGACCGCTCAGCAGGTCGAACGCCTGACCCAGCAGACCGAGGGGTGGGCCATGGCCTTGCAGGTCGTCTGGCAGATGGTGCGCAGCGGCGCCGTTGCCAACATCGGCCAGGCGCTGGACCTGCTCCCGGCGCCCGGCGAGCAATTGTTCAATTACCTGATGCAGGAAGTACTGGCGCAACTCTCCGACGCCCGGCACGAATTCCTCAAACGCACCGCGGTGTTGCGCGAGCTACGCGCGGACGTGTGCGATTGTGTTGCGGGGCAGGCGCACAGCGCCGATATGCTGCGTTTCTTGCTCGACCAGAGCCTGTTCATCAGCGAAATTGCTCCTGGACGCTACCGCTATCAACCGCTGTTCCGGAAATTCCTGCTCAACAGCCTGACTCCGGAGCAAGAGCAGGCCCTGCACCGGCAGGCGGCACGCTGCCTGCTCCAGCAAGGGGAGCAGGCAGAGGCCCTGGAGCACCTCTTCCGCGCCCGCGAGGGAGAAGAGGCCGCACGTCTGCTGGAGAGCCTGGGGGCGCATCTGGTGCGCAGTGGCCAGTTGGAGCGGTTGGAACGCTGGCTGCATCAGCTTTCGCCGGAGACCCTGGCCGCGCATCCCCGCCTGCTTTCCTACCTGGGCGATGCGGCACGCCTGCGCAGTCGTTTCCCCGAAGCGCTGGCCTGGTACCGCCAGGCGCAACAGCACGCCCGCCAGTTGGGGCAGATCGAAGCTCTGGCCCAGGCCCTGCGTGGTCAGGCGCGGGTGTACCTGGACACGGTCAACCCCAGCCAGGCCGAAGCCTTGCTGGAAGAGGCCCTGCGCCTCAGTGATGGTCTTGAGGATCGTCAGGCGCGGGCCAATTTATTAGAGCTGCTGGCCGAAAACCGCCTCAACCTGGGCCGTCCTGAGGAAGCCGAGGCCTTGCGGGCACAGGCGCAGGCCTTGCGCAACGAAGGGCCCAACGAGGAGGAGTTGCCGGTGCGCGTGTTACTGCGCACCGGGCAACTGGAAGCAGCCCGGCGCATCCTGGAAGCCCGGGCC
The DNA here is from genome assembly GCA_034434315.1 of Anaerolineae bacterium. Taxonomy (GTDB): domain Bacteria; phylum Chloroflexota; class Anaerolineae; order B4-G1; family SLSP01; genus DAOTZR01. The sequence continues at coordinate 165 of DAOTZR010000028.1, read as the reverse complement.
GAAATCGAGCGCCAGACGCCGGTGATGCGTCCCCGCGCCCATCGAGAGACCCTGCTGCTCCTTTCCCTGGTGCATGCCTTTGAGGGGAACGCCGAAGAGGCCTATCGCTGCGCCCTGGCTGGCACGGAGCGCGGTCAGGCCCTGGCCTCCCCCTTCATCACCGGC
>DAOTZR010000027.1:0-1608 GCA_034434315.1 Anaerolineae bacterium | reverse complement strand
TTACTACTACCCCCAGGCTGACCGTCCCGCTCTGCGCGATGTCACGTTGAACGTACATGCCGGGGAATTCCTGGGCCTCATCGGTCCCAGCGGCGCGGGGAAAAGCACCCTCTGCCTGGCCCTGGCCGGCTTTATCCCCCAGGCGCTGGGCGGACGCTTCTTTGGCAAGGTCACCATCGCCGGCCTGGATACGGTAACCACGCCTTTGACCAGCCTGGCCCGAAAGATAGGGGTAGTTTTTGAGGACCCGGATCTGCAGTTGCTGGCGACTACCGTGGAAGGCGAGGTCGCCTTTGCCCTGGAAAATCTGGCCCTCCCGCCCGCAACCATCCGCGAGCGCGTCCGGCAGGCCCTGGCCCTGGTTGGCCTGAGCGGCCTGGAACGCCGTGCCCCGCAGACGCTTTCCGGCGGCCAGAAGCAGCGCCTGGCCCTGGCAACCGCCCTGGCCTTGGAGCCAGAGCTGTTGATTCTGGATGAACCCACCGCGCAACTGGACCCCCAGGGCGCGGAGGAAGTCTTTGCAGCGCTCCGCGCCCTGCATCAGCGCGGGATCACCCTGGTCGTGGCCAGCCATGCCGCGGAAGCCCTGGCCGAGTCGGCCGATCGCCTGGCCCTGCTGGATGCCGGGGAGCTAGTCGCCCTGGATACCCCTGCTGCGATTTACAGCCAGGTCAAGCTGCTGCGCGCCCATCGCCTGCGCCCTCCGCAAGTAACGCAGGTGTATGCGGCCTGCGGCTGGAATCCAGCCCCGATACGCTGGACGGCCGCGCTGCCCCGTCCTGTTCCGCGCGAGTTGCCCCCCCAGCCCGTCCGGCCTGAACCGCGCCCCAGGCGGCCGTCATCATCCTCCCTACTGCTGGAGCTGCATGACGTGAGCTTCACCTACCCCAACGGGACGCCGGCCTTGCGCGCTGTGAATCTGACCTTGCGGCGGGGGGAGTATGTAGCCCTGTTGGGCGCCAATGGCGCGGGCAAAACCACCCTGGTCCGCTTGATGTTGCGCCTCCTGCGCCTGGAGCAGGGGCGCATCCTCTGGCAGGGCGTGGATACCCGTACCTGGACGACTGGCGAGCTGGCGCGACGCATCGGGTACGTGGGCCAGCAACCGGAGCGGCAGGTGTTCGCGCCGAGCGTGGAGGAGGAGGTCGCCTTCGGCCTGCGCCATCGCGGTTTGCCCGCTGCTACGATAGCCGTGCGGGTGGACGAAGCGCTGGACCGCCTGGGACTGACGGCGGTGCGCGATCAGCATCCGCTGGCCCTGCCCCGCGGCGATCGCGCCCGCGTCGTCCTCGCCGCCATGCTTGCGCTGCAGCCGGAGCTGCTGATTCTGGATGAGCCAACGGTAGGCCAGGATGAAGCCGGGGTGCGCGCCATCCTGGAGCTGACGCACGCCTGTCAGGCCCAAGGCATGACGGTGCTGCTCATCACCCATCACCTGCATCTGCTGGCCGAGGTGGCGGAACGGGCGGTGGTGTTGCAGCAGGGGCGGGTGGTGCTGGACGCTTCGCTGCGCGAGGTGTTTCGCGCCGGGCCGGTACTGGCCCAGAGCGGTCTGCGGCCCCCTCAGGTGACGCTGATGGCCCAGGCCTGGGGGCTGGATGCCCTTAC
>DAOTZR010000026.1:0-18101 GCA_034434315.1 Anaerolineae bacterium | reverse complement strand
ACCATGTTAGTAACCAGCAAAGAATTACTCCTGGATGCCCAGAAAAACGGTTATGCCGTGGGCGCATTTAACACCAATAACCTGGAAATCACCCATGCCATCATCCGCGCGGCTGAGGCCAAGCGCGCGCCGGTCCTGGTGCAGATTTCTGCCGGCGCTTTGAAGTACGCCGGCCCTGAATTCCTGCCCATGATTGTGGCTAAGGCGGCGCAGCAGGCTTCGGTGCCCGTCGCGATTCACCTTGATCACGGTCCGGACTTCAAGACCGTACTCCTGGCTTTGCGCACCGGCTTCACCTCCATCATGCGCGATGCTTCCAAGCTCCCCTACGAACAAAACGTCGCTGAAGTGCGCAAGGTCGTCGAGGTCTGCCATGCCCTGGGCATCCCCGTGGAAGCCGAAATCGGCAAGATCGGCGGGGCGGAGGAGCATGTCGTGGTCAGCGAACGCGAAGCCCTGATGACCGACCCCGATGAGGCCGCGCGCTTTGTCGAGGACGCCGGCTTTGACTTCCTCGCGGTCGCCATCGGCAATGCCCATGGCTTCTACAAGGGCGAACCCAAGCTTGACTTTGACCGCCTGGACGCCATTCGCAAGAAGGTGCCCGTGCCCCTGGTTCTGCACGGCGCTTCGGGCATTCCGGACTATCAGATCACCGAGGCCGTCAAGCGCGGTATCTGCAAGATCAACATTGACACCGAAATTCGCTACGCTTTCATCACCACCATGAAGAAGATCATGGACGAAAAGCCGGGCGAAATTGACCCGCGCAAGATCCTGGGACCGGCCATTGACGCGATGCAGGCTGTGGTCGAAAGCAAGATCGAAATCTTCCAGAGCGCTGGCCGCGCATAACCTGCACCAGGTCACTATCGAGGGCGCGCCCTGGCCGCGCGCCCTCGATTTTATGGGGTGAACCTGAGGTTGGAACAGAGGAGAGGACTCTATGGATAAAGTTCAAGAAACCGTGCGCGACCATCTGGCTGGGTTGTTGCAGCGCGCTCTGGTAGCCGCTCAGGCCGCGGGGGCCTTGCCCGACTTTCCCCTCCCGGAGACCATCCCGGTGGAGGTGAGCAAACACGCCAGTCACGGGGATTATGGTTCGCCGGTGTGTCTGACCCTGGCGCGTCCGGTGCGGCGAGCGCCGTTGCAGATTGCGGAGACGCTGCGCGCTTATCTGCCGTCTTCGGAGATGGTGGGGGACGTGACGGTAGCTGCGCCCGGCTACATCAACTTCACGCTAAGCCCCACCTGGCTGGCGCAGCAGGTGGCCCGCATTCTGGAGGCGGGGGAAGCCTGGGGGAATGTGGCGCTAGGTCGCGGAGAGCGGGTGCAGGTGGAGTTCGTGAGCGCTAATCCCACGGGACCCCTGACCATCGGATCGGCGCGCAACGCTGTGCTGGGCGACACGCTCGCCGCCGTGTTGGCCGCTGCCGGGTATGAGGTGGAGCGCGAGTATTACGTCAACGACGCCGGCTCGAAATCGCGGGTATTTGGTGAAAGCATCTATGCCCGCTATGCGGCCCTCCTGGGTGCGACCTATCCTTTCCCCGAACGGGGCTATCCCGGCGCTTACGTCACCGAACTGGCCCAAGAGCTGGTGCAGGAAGCGGGCCGGCGCTACCTGGAGATGGAGCCGCGCGAGGCGATTCGCGCCATAACCGACTGGGGCGTAGCGCGGGTGTTGGACTGGATCCGTGCCGATATGGAGCGGATGCGCATTTATTTTGACTCCTGGTATCATGAACGCTGGTTTTATGAACGCGGTATGTTCGAGCCTATCCTGGAGCGCCTGCGGGCCGGCGGGTATCTGGTGGACTATGATGACGCTGTCTGGTTCCGGCACCCCACGCTGGAAAAGGACGCGGTGCTTATCCGCTCCCCTAAGGTCGTGGCGGAGCCTGACGATCGCCCCACCTATCTGGCCTCCGATACGGTGTATGTATGGGATAAGTTGGTGACGCGTGGTTTCGATAAAGCTATCTACGTGTGGGGTGCCGATCATCATGGCGATGTGCCGCGCGTTAAGGCCGCCGCTCAGGCCCTGGGCCTGGACCCGGAGCGGGTCATTATCATCCTCTACCAGTTGGTCACGCTCTATCGGAACGGCCAGGAAGTGCGCATGTCGAAAAGCTCCGGGGAATTCATTACCCTGCGCGAATTGCTCGACGATGTAGGGCCGGATGCGGTGCGCTTTATGTTGCTGACGCGCGCAGCGGATGTGAAGTTTGACTTCGATCTTGACCTGGCCGTTGAGCAGTCGGAGCGCAATCCCGTGTACTATGTCCAATATGCCCATACCCGCATTGCCGGCGTGCTGCGCCGGGCTGCCGAAGAGGGCCTGACGTTGGAGCCGGAGGCGGATTTGAGCCTGTTGCAGCATCCTTCGGAGCTGGCTTTAATCCGCAAGATGCTGGAGTTGCCCGATGTGATCGCTATGGCCGCCCGGAGCCTGGCCCCTCATCACCTTACCGGTTATGCCCTGGACCTGGCGGCGCTGTTCCACGCTTTTTATCGGGATTGCCGGATTGTGATGACGGAACCGGAAGCGCGCGCCCTGGCGCAGGCGCGCCTGCACCTGGCACGGGCGGCCCAGGTGACCCTGGCCCGCGTGCTGAAGCTGATGGGGATGGACGCGCCAGAACGCATGTAAAGAGGAGCGTATGGGGTTAAAAGCCGATAGCTGGATTCGCAAGATGGCGCTGGAGTACGGCATGATTGAGCCTTTTGTCGAGGCTCAGGTGCGCAACGGCGTCATTTCGTATGGTTTGTCTTCGTATGGCTACGATATCCGCGTGGCGGATGAGTTCCTGGTTTTCACGCCGGGGGTAGGGGACCTGGCCGTCGTGGACCCCAAGCATTTCGAGACGCGCGCGATGGCCGAGTACAAGGGCGAAGTGTGCATCATCCCGCCCAATTCCTTTGCCCTGGCGCGGTCTGTGGAGTACTTCCGCATGCCCCGCAACGTCCTGGGGGCGGTGCTGGGCAAAAGCTCTTATGCGCGCTGTGGGATTGTGACGAATTTCACCCCCCTGGAGCCGGAATGGGAGGGGTATATCACCATCGAAATCAGCAACACTACGCCCATGCCGGCCAAAATCTACGCCAATGAGGGCATCGCCCAGGTGCTCTTCTTTGAGGGGGATGAGCCTTGCGAGGTCTCTTACGCCGATAAGAAGGGCAAATATCAAAAGCAAACCGGCATTGTGCTGCCCCGCCTATGAGCCTGGATTCCTGGACGGAAGTAGTTCCGGCATTGCAAAACGGCCTGCACCTGGCGCTGCTGGCGCGGGTGGCCGTTTTGCGCCTGACTACGCCCATTTACCCCAAACAGGAAAACGTGCTGCGCGCGCTGGAGCTGACGGATTTCGACGCCGTGCGCGTTGTCATTCTGGGACAGGACCCCTATCACGGCCCCGGCCAGGCCGACGGGCTGGCCTTTTCGGTGCCGGAAGGCGTGACGGCGCCTCCTTCGTTGCGCAATATCTTCGACGAGATTCAGCGCGATGTATACGGGGGGCAAAAGCAGACCTTCAGCACTGATTTGAGCCGCTGGGCCCGTCAGGGCGTGCTCTTGCTCAATGCCGTGCTCACCGTCGAAGCCGGCAAGGCGGCCTCGCACCAGGGGTTGGGATGGGAGCCGTTGACGGATGAGATTGTGGCGACGCTGGCGCGCGAACGCGAGCATGTCGTCTTCATGTTGTGGGGACGCTTCGCCCAGAGCAAACGCCGGCTGATTGATGGCCGCAAGCATCTCATCCTGGAAGCGCCTCATCCTTCGCCCCTTTCGGCTTCCCAGGGATTTTTGGGGTGCGGCCATTTTTCCAGGGCTAATCAGTATCTGATTGAACATGGATTCCCACCCATTCAATGGTAACCTGACGTGAGGACGGCATGAATACCCCGACAGACGATCTGAAATCCCGCGGTCTACGTATTTTCACCCTTATCTGGATCGGTCAGATTTTTTCTCTGCTCGGCACGTCCATGAGCAATTTTGGCCTTACCCTGTGGGCCTATGACGTGACGCAAAAGGCCACTCCCCTGGCCTTGATTGGTTTCGCCTTTGTGACGCCGATGACAGTGCTAGGACCTTTCATCGGCGTGCTGGTGGATCGGGGCAATCGCAAACTGATGATGATGTTGAGCGACCTGGCGGCTGCCGGCATGTCCCTGATTATCCTGATCTTACTCCGTCTGAACCTGTTGCAGGTCTGGCATCTGTACCCGTTGGCTTTTATCGCCGGGGTGATGCAGGGCTTCCAGTGGCCGGCCTATTCGGCGACCATCTCTTTGATGTTGCCCAAACGCCATTACGCCCGCGCGAACGCCATGCTCGAGCTCGCCTCTGCCTCGTCGGGCATCCTGGCGCCCCTGCTGGCCGGCGCCTTGATTGGGCTAATCGGCTTGCAGGGCCTGCTGTTGATTGACCTGTGCACCGCCAGCCTGGCTATAGCGATACTCGCCTTTTCGCCTATCCCGCAGCCCGTTATGAGCGAGGAGGGTCGGCAAGCTCAAGGGAGCTTTTCCCAGGAGCTTGTTTTCGGCTTTACCTACATCTTCAAGCGCCGCGGTCTGTTGGGATTGCAATTGATTTTCATGGGCAGCAATTTCTTCAACGCGCTGGCTTATGCCGTTTTCCCGGCCATGATCCTGGCGCGCACGAACCAGAACGCCGTGCTGTTCGGCCAGGTGAATTCCATCGGTGCCATCGGCGGCGTACTGGGTGGGGTGCTGATGAGTTTGTGGGGCGGTCCAAAGAAACGTGTCCATGGCGTGCTATTAGGCTGGATGGTTACGGGCCTTCTGGCGCAAAGCTTCCTGGGCTTCGCCCAGGGCCTTGTGGGTTGGGGCGTCGGTCTGCTCATTGGTGGTTTGGTTGGGCCGGTGATCAACGGTTCCAATCAGGCCATCTGGCAGGCCAAAGTGCCCCCGGATTTGCAGGGCCGGGTTTTCGGCACACGTCGCTTTATCGCCTGGCTGGTATCGCCCCTGGCTCAGGCCCTGGCTGGCCCCCTGGCAGACCAGGTTTTCGAGCCAGCGTTGCGCCAGCCTGGGGCTTTGAGCTGGTTGGTGGGCAGTGGCCCTGGTGCGGGCATGGGCTTGATGTTCGTTGTCACCGGCCTGGCCGTTGTGCTGGTGGGTGCATCGGGCTACCTGTTCCCGGTTATTCGGAATGTTGAAACACTGTTGCCGGATCACACAGCAGAAACCGGCGCATGAGGTCAGGAGGAACCATGCGGATTATCATCGGTGCGGATCATGGCGGTTATGCCCTGAAAGAAGCTATCAAACGCCATCTGCTGGACCTGGGGCACACGGTTGAGGATGTCGGGACGCATGACGCGCACACCTCTGTGGACTATCCCGACTATGCGTTACCGGTCGCCCGGTCCGTAGTGCGCGGAGAATACGATCTGGGGATTGTGATCTGCGGCACGGGGATAGGCATCTCCATTGCTGCGAACAAGGTGCGCGGCGCGCGCGCGGCGCTCTGTACGGACCCCTACATGGCGCGGATGGCGCGCGCTCATAACGATGCCAACATCCTGGCCCTGGGAGGCCGGGTCCTGGGGGAGGGCCTGGCCCTGGACATTGTGGACGCTTTCCTGGCCGGGAGCTATGAGGGCGGGCGCCATGCCCGGCGTGTGGCCAAAATCGCTGCGCTGGAAGAAAAGTGATGCAGGAGGCCGGGATGAGCTGGCGACGCGGGGTGTGCGGACTGCTGGCTGTGCTGCTGGCTCTGGTCTGGCTGGGATTGCTGGTGAGCGGTCCCCTCTATCTGGCTTTGACCGGCCAGCAGCTCTATCGCCGCGCAGTGCACGACCCACGCCTGCTGCCGCGCCTCAGCGCTGTGCTGGCCGTGGAGCTGGCGCCCCGTTTGCCTGCCGGGGATACCTATCGCTGGGTCCCGCATCCGGCCGAAGGACTGCAGGTGGTGCTGGAACAGGTGCTATCCCCGGAAGTGTTGGAGCCTTTCCTGGCTCATGTGGGGCCGCAATGGTTCCGTTGGTCCATCGGACACGGGCCTGAACCGGAGCCTTTAAGCGCCGCCGTGCGCACCTACATCATCGCTCCGCAGCAGCCGCTCATCCTCGATGCGCTCTGGCAGGCCCTGCCGCCTTGCGCTCAAGTCGGGGACTGGTATTGCCGCCCGGATGCTCTGCCGCCAGCCGAACAAGGCTACGCTTACGCTGCCCTGCGTTCAGCCTGGGACACCATCGAGATGGACCTGTATGCGCACCTGAATGCCTGGCAGGCGCGCGCAGTTCAGGCCACGCCCTGGCCCATCGCGCCGATCATCTTTTGGATCTGGCCCTGGCTGGCGTTGATGCTGACCCTGGCCATGCTGGCCCTGGCGCCGACGCGCGAACTATCCGCCTGGCTGGGCGCACCGCTGGGCCTGGCCGGCCTGGGGGCTTTGCTGGTGGCCTGGTATCTGCCTGCCTGGGCCGGCGCCTGGATCATCCATTGGGGCCTGGCGTCTTTATCCATGACCGCGCAGAGCTATGCGCTCACCCTGGCCCAGGTCCTGTTGGAAGAAGCCGCCTGGGGCCTGGCAAGTGCGGCTTTTTTGGTCCTGGCCCTGGCGCTCTGGGGGGGACTCACATCTGTACGGCGCGGACGCGCTCTCGTCCTGGGCGGGATGGCTCTCCTGGCCCTGGTTGCGGTGGCGCTGCTCGTCTGGCTGGCCCAGGCGCCGGCAGGCGTGGCGCCGCAGCCCACGCCGACGCTCTGGCCGAGTCCCACCATCACCCTGACCCCGACCGCCACACCTTACTGGCCGGTGCAACCGGGGACGCCGGTGCCTACACCCCAGGGCGGCCTGGCCCTGGCTCAGCCCCCGCAGGTTGTGGGCTGCGTTCAGCTTGAACCGGAGCCGGTCCACGCCCTGGCGCTGGACATCAACACCCTCACCGCTGTCCAATCTACCGCGACGACCCTGCTGGTTGCTGGCACGCTTTCGCCGACGGCGGTGTTTACCCATCCCATGGCCGCGGAGCGCGCCCTCATCCCCTGGCCCGATCAGGCGTTGTTGGTGTCTGGTACGCAAGCCCGGCTGTTCCTGCTGCCCGCCTTCACCGAAATTTATACATCCCACATCCCCATCCTGTCGCCTATCCGGGTGGTAGGGGCGCTGCCGGCGCGGCTGCGCGTTTTGTTGGGGTTGGATGAGGGCCGCATCTGGATTGTGGATGCTACCAGTGGCGATGCGGACTGGTCCTTGTGGCATATCAATCGGCACAGCGCCGCCATAACGGCGATGGCCACGCACCCTGCCCAGCCCTGGGTGGTTTCGGGCGCGGCTAATGGCGAGTTGTGGCTGTGGGATGTCGAGGCCGGGCAACGCCTGCGCACGTTTTCCGGCCATGGCGCGGCCCTCACGGCCCTGGCTTTTTCGCCCGATGGGGCCGAACTCCTGGCCGCGGATGCCGCGGGGCAGCTTATCTTGTGGGATGTGGCGCGTGCCGAAGTCCTGCAGCGCTGGTCGCTCCCCGCAGGGGACAGGCTGGAGGTACTGGGGTGGGAGACCCCTCTGGCCCTGGGTGGAACGCGCCAGGGACGCCTGCTGCTGATAGGTGGGGAAACCCTGTGGGCGTCCCAGCCGCAGGCGGCGGCCTTGACCGCGTTGGACTTTCACGCCAATCGCATTGCTACAGGCCTGGCCAATGGGCAGGTCTGTCTGTGGACTCAGGTGCGACCGTGAGACTGGTATGATTCCGCTGCTGCATTTCGCCGACTTGCACATCGGGGTGGAAAGTTACGGCAAACTGGACCCGGAAACGGGCCTGAATCAGCGCGCCCTGGATTTTCTGCGCCGCCTGGATGACGTGGTCGAGTACGCCATCACGCACGCCGCGGGCGCGCTGCTCTTCGCCGGGGATGCTTTCCGCACGCGCGATCCCGATCCAACTTATTTACGCGAGTTTGCCCGGCGCATGATGCGCCTGGCTCAGGCCGAGATTCCCACCGTGTTGCTGACGGGCAATCATGACATCCCGGCCATGGAGCAGCGGGCCACAAGCCTGGACATCTTTCAGGCGCTGACCCTGCCCAATCTTATCGTCTCCCGCAAACCGGAGCTGATCCGTCTGGACACCCGCTACGGCCCGCTGCAGCTCGTCACGTTGCCCTACCCGCTGCGGCAGCAGCTCCTGCGCAGTGACCTGTACCGGCGCAAATCCATTACCGAGCTGGACCAGGCGGTCCGCCAGGCTCTGGAGGACCGCCTGGAGGCGCTCAAAGCCCGGCTTGACCCGCAGCTCCCGACAGTCTTGCTGGCGCATCTTTCGATTGACCAGGCACAGTGGGGGTCGGAACGCAGCATCATGGTTGGACGCGATATTACGCTGCCGCTTTCCGCCATTGCCGATCCCGCCTGGGATTACGTTGCTCTGGGACATATTCACCGCCATCAGGAGCTGAACCAGGGCCACCATCCGCCGGTGGTGTACGCCGGCAGCCTGGAGCGGGTGGACTTTGGCGAGGAAGGGCAGCCCAAGGGTTTCTGCTGGGTGGAAGTGGACCGCGGCCATGCGGACTGGCGCTTTGTGCAGGTGAACGCGCGTCCGTTCATCACCGTCAAAGTGGACGTGCGCGCGGCTACCGACCCCCTTGCCGCCATCGAGCAGCGCCTCCGCGGCGTTCCCTTGCTGGACGCTGTCGTGCGTCTGCAGATTAAAGCGCTTCCCGAACAGGAACCGTTGCTGCGCGAACGCGACCTGACTGCTTTGCTGGCTCCGGCTTTCTATGCCCAGATCCTGCGCGAGATCGAGCGCCCCGCTTCCGACCGTTTGGCGGGCTTCGACGTCGAAACCCTGACCCCTGAAGACCTGTTGGAGCTTTACCTTGAAAGTCGGGGCAAAACCCCGGAGCAAATCAGCGTCTATCTGGAAGAGGCACGCAGCATTTTCAACGCCGAGGAGGAGCACTCAACATGAGGACGGTTGATCTTCTGGTCCATTCGGCCACGCAGGTATGCGTGATTCCCCCGCAGGCGGGCGGGCCGCAGCGCGGTCGCCATCTGGGGCAGTTAGGGCTGGTGGAAGATGGCGCCATTGCCATCGAGGCCGGTCGCGTTGTGGAAGTGGGGCCAACGGCGGACCTGCGTGCGCGTTACGCCGCGCGCCGCGAACTTGACGTGCGCGGTCACGTCGTGTGCCCCGGCTTTGTGGACCCGCACACGCATCTGGTCTGGGTTGGGGATCGCGCGGCGGAATTTGAGCGACGCATCGCCGGTGCAACTTACCTGGAGATCATGGCTGCCGGGGGCGGCATCATGAGCACGGTGCGTGCGACCCGCGCGGCCAGCGTGGAGCAGATGGTGGCGGAAACTTTGCCCCGGCTGCAGCGCATGCTGGGGCACGGCACCACCACGCTTGAAGTCAAAACCGGCTACGGCCTGGAAACCGCCACCGAACTGCGTCAGTTGGAGGCGATAGCCCGGCTCCAACAGCTCCAGCCTGTCACCCTGGTCCCCACCTTTTTGAGTGCTCACGCCATCCCTGTCGAATATAAAGACCAGGCCGAAGCTTATGTGGACCTGGTCTGCGACGCCATGCTCCCCGCCGTGCGCGACAAGGCTCCGGCGCTGTTTGGCGAACACCTGCCCTTCTGCGACGTTTTCTGCGAGCAAGGCGCCTTTGACCTGGCCCAATCGCGGCGTATTCTGGAGACCGCCCGCAGCCTGGGCTTCCCGCTCAAACTGCATGTGGACGAGTTTGCCCCGTTGGGAGGAACGGCCCTGGCTGTGGAACTGGGGGCCGTCTCTGCCGATCACCTGGTCACCACGCCCCCGGAACACATCGCTCTTCTGGGAGCAGCGCGCACGGTGGCTGTTTCCCTGCCCTGTACCCCCTTTGGCCTGGGGCAGCACGACTACACCCCGGCCCAGGCCCTGTTGGAGGCCGGCGCGGCCCTGGCTCTGGCCACCGACTGCAATCCCGGAACGGCCTGGAACGAATCCATGCCCTTTGTCATGGCCCTGGCTGCGCGTTACCTGCGTCTGACCCCGGCGCAGGCCCTGGTCGCCGCCACGCTCAACGCCGCTTTCGCCCTGGACCTGGGACGCGAAGTTGGCAGCCTGGCGCCCGGCTATTGGGCCGATCTGGTCGTCCTGGACCTGCCGGATTATCGCCACCTGGCCTATCGCTTTGGCACCAATCCCGTGAAACTGGTGCTCAAACGCGGAGCTATTGTCCACGGTGCTTAGGGGGTGAGGATGCCTGAGCTTGAGGACCTGCCCGATCTGTGGACTGAGGAGGACGAGCTTCCGGCGCAGGAGTTGAGCTTTGAGGTAGCAATGGGTGGCGAGCGCCTGGACCGTTACCTGGTGCTTCAGATCCCGGATGTGAGCCGCGCCGCGCTACAACGCCTCATCGAACAGGGGGATGTGCTGGTGAACGGCCAGCCTGCCCGGCCTGCGTACAAAGTTCGCCCTGGGGACTTGCTCACGGTGCATTTACCTCCGCCTGAACCCACGGAGCTGATTCCCGAACCCATCCCGCTGGCCATCGTCTACGAAGACGCCGACTTGCTGGTGCTCAACAAACCAGCGGGCCTGGTGGTTCATCCGGGGGCCGGCAATCCCCGCGGGACCCTGGTCAACGCCTTGCTCTATCACTGTCCTACGCTCAACGTAGGTGGGGCCGTGCGGCCTGGCATCGTGCATCGGTTGGATAAGGACACATCGGGTTTGCTGGTTGTCGCCAAAAACGACCTGGCCCATCAGCGCCTGCAACAGCAGTTCAAGCGCCGTGAAGTGCATAAGGCGTATCTGGCTTTAGTGATCGGCGCGCTACGCACCGAAAGCGGCTACATTGAAGCCCCTATCGGACGCCATCCGGTGCAGCGCGTCAGGATGGCCGTCATCGAAAAAGGCCGCGAGGCGCGCACGCGCTGGACGGTGCGCGCGCGCTATGTGGATGCGCGCGGCCAGCCCTACACCCTGCTCGATGTCCTGCTGGAAACCGGCCGCACGCATCAGATCCGCGTCCATTGCGCCTGGATCGGGCATCCCCTGGTAGGGGATACGCTCTACGGCCCGCAGCGTCAACCCCTACCTGCGCCGCGCCAGTGCCTGCATGCTGCGGCGCTCAGCTTTACCCATCCCATCACCGGCGCCCCCCTCAGCTTTACCGCCCCTCTGCCGGAGGATTTCCAGGCCGTGCTGGATAGCCTTACCCGTCAGACCTGAGGCTCTAAGGTGTACCCCAGGGCCTGGCCTGCGGTTATAATTTCTTTCAGGCTGACCTGGGTTTCGTCGTATTCGACCTCCAGGAGTTGTTTGTGATAACTCCCGCGGATGCGGCGGATGCCGGGCAGCGTGTCCTCGATGCTTTCCAGGCTCATCACGCAGGCGGGACAGTGCATATCAGGAACACGAAACGTTTGCTTCATCCAGGTGTCCTCCTTATGGCTTGAACACAATCGCCCCTGTGTACATGCCCATTGAGCAGCTATAGCGCAGGACTTTGCCTTCGGGCTGGGGGGGTAGGGTAAAGGTCACTTCTCCCGTATCCGGCAGAATCTCTTCGATTCCCAGGTCTGGGATGACCAGCGCACGCGAGCAGGAAAACACATTGTCGGTCACGAACGTGAGGCGGGTGGGGACCCCGGCGCGCGCGGTGATCCGCGGGGGAACATAGCCCGTATTCAAAACCGTGATGCGCAGAGCGTTACCTTCCGCATCCGGCAGGGGCGTGACGCTCGCAGTTGGCGCTGGCGGTTGCGTCAGGCCGGTCGCCTGGGCCAATCGGGCCAGAGAGAAAGGCGCTCCGGCGAGGTTCAACCCTGAATCTATGGAAACGAATCCCAGCACCAGAAGCACCAGTGCTACCACGCGGGTGAAAGACGTTGCCAACAGGTTCCCCAGGCGCAGGGCCAGGTAAGCTACGCCGAAGAAAACGATATTGCTCCCCAGGGTAAAGGCTGCCATCACCCCCGCTGCCTCAATCACATCACCGGTTCCCAGGGCCAGCGCCATCATCGCCTGGGTTACTCCGCAGGGGATGAAAACCGTCATGGCCCCCAGCACCAGCGGAGTGATCGCCTCCGCTCCCTGCCTGCTCTTGCGGCGCAGGTAACGGGTGATGGCCGCGGGGGGCTCAAACGCAAAATAGCGGAAGATGGGATGCACATCCAGCATCCGCAAGCCGTTTCCGATCATGAAAATGCCGATGGCGATCAAAAGCAGCGCGCGGACCGGTGCTGTCAGTTGGATCATGGAGCCAAGGGCGCCCAGCAGTGCCCCCAGCAGCGTATAAGCTACGAGTTTTGCCCCCAGGAACACCAGAATGGTCCAGGCCGAAGGTGGCGTTTGCGGCCTGGCGCTGCCCCGTGCCGCCTGCGAAGTCAGCGCACTGGTCAGCAATCCCCCCTGAACAGCCAGGCAGCTTAAGCCCCCTGCCGTCAGGCCCGTCATAAAAGCGATTATCCATGTAGCCATAAGGCCTCCTGCTGTTTGCCTCCATCCCAGGTGATGAAGGACAGATGAATCCCTACGTCTGGCTGTTCTAGATGAGTTGTCGAATACATTGCTGGCGAAGACCAGCTATTCAGACCCTTTGAGACCATGGGTAAAGCCATATCCTCCTATACCAGTTTCACTTTCTTAAGGCGTAAGCTGTTACTGACCACGAAAATACTGCTGAAAGCCATCGCTCCGGCGGCCAGCATAGGATTCAACAATCCGGCTGCAGCTACCGGAATCAAAATGACATTGTAAAAGAAGGCCCAGAACAGGTTCTGCTTGATGGTGCGCAGTGTGCGCCGTGACAGGGCGATGGCGCGCACGACCCCGCGCAAATCTCCCGAAATCAATGTGATCGGGGCTGCGGCCATGGCCACATCGGCTCCCGTTCCCAGGGCGATGCCTACGTCGGCCTGGGCCAGGGCCGGCGCATCGTTCACCCCGTCGCCAACCATGGCCACAATCGCCGGCTTGCCGTTCATGCTCTGGGCCTGCAAAGCCTTGATCTGAGCGGCCTTGCCATCGGGCAGAACCTCAGCCACCACGGCATCCAGCCCCACCTGTCGCGCGATGGCTTCGGCTGTCTTGCGATTATCGCCGGTGAGCATGACCACCTGCAGCCCCAAGCCACGCAGTCTGGCGATGGCTTCGGGGGTTTCGGGCTTGAGCGTGTCGGCTACGGCGATGACGCCCTGCACCTCCCCGTCAATAGCCACCAGCATGGCCGTTTTAGCCTCATCCTCCAGGCGGGAGATGACCTCCTCCAGGCCATTGAGTGCATAGTCATACGCCTGCATCAGTCGCAGATTGCCCACGTTCACCTTATGCCCCTCGACCTCAGCCGACACCCCCAGGCCGGCTTCGGCCTTGAACCCCAACGGTTCGGCTAAAACCAACCCGCGCCGTGTCGCCTCGGCCCAGATCGCCTCGCCCAAGGGGTGTTCACTGCCCTTCTCAACCGAAGCGGCCAGACGCAACACTTCATTTTCATGCCAGGGCTTGCGCACCTCAACATTTGTCACCGTCGGTTGGCCTTGCGTCAGTGTGCCGGTCTTATCCAACACCACCGTCGTCACCCGGCCAGCTCGTTCCAACGCCTCGCCATTCTTAAACAAAATCCCCGCCTCGGCGCCACGGCCTGTACCGACCATCACTGCGGTCGGGGTAGCCAGCCCCATTGCGCACGGGCAGGCGATGACCAGCACCGCCACCATGTGAATCAGTGCGCGTGTGAAGGGTGTGACATCGGCATTCATGGGGAGTGCCGGGCCAAAGCTATACCAGCCGATGAACGTCAGCAGCGCAATGCCAATCACGATGGGCACAAACACCGCCGAAATTTGATCCGCCAGGCGCTGAATCGGGGCTTTGCTGCCCTGGGCTTCCTCCACCAGGCGGATAATCTGGGCCAGGGTCGTTTCCTTGCCTACTTTGGTTGCTTCGATCTTTAGCAGACCGAACTTGTTCAACGTAGCCCCAATCACCGCGGCGCCAGGGCCTTTATCAACCGGCAGCGACTCCCCTGTGAGCATGGATTCATCTACAGCCGAACGGCCTTCGATAACCACACCATCCACGGGGATTTTTTCGCCCGGACGGACCAACACAACATCGCCGACCAGCACCGCATCTACCGGAATTTCCTGTTCAACGCCATCGCGAATGACCCGCGCGGTTTTGGCCTGCAAGCCCATCAATTTTTTGATGGCCTCCGACGCCTGGCCTTTGGCGCGCGCTTCCAGGAATTTGCCCAGACGAATCAGGGTGATGATGACCGCAGCCGTCTCCAGATAGACGTGGCCTTCCAACCAACCCA
This sequence comes from Anaerolineae bacterium, assembly GCA_034434315.1. Lineage (GTDB taxonomy): Bacteria > Chloroflexota > Anaerolineae > B4-G1 > SLSP01 > DAOTZR01. Next base: position 3,813 of record DAOTZR010000026.1, on the reverse strand, counting down.
AGACAATTGGCAGCGAGTAGAAATAGGCCGCCGAGGACCCCAGCGCAATCAGGGTATCCATGTTGGCGGCGCCGTTGCGCAGCGCCTTGTACGCGCCACTGTAATATTGTCCGCCCACGTAAAACTGAACGGGAGTCGCAAAAGCCAGCATGACCCAATGGACCCAATCCGCATGGGCCCACATGCCCAGCAACCCCAGGTCCCGGGCCATAGAAAAAAGAAAAAGCGGGATGGTGAATATCAGGCCGGTTATCAGCAACCGTTTTTGGTGTTGGATTTCGGCCGCACGCGCCCGCGCTTCTGCGTCTTCGGCCAGTCCCTCGGAAACGACCGTCTCAAATCCGGCCCGCGCGATGGCGGCGCGAATTTCGGCCTGACTGATGAGAGTGGGTATATAGCGCACCCGCACTTTGGCGTTCAGCAGATTCACCTGAACCTCGCGCACGCCATCGAGCTGCTGCAAGGCCTTCTCCAGCCGCCGGGCGTCGTTGTTATCCTCCAGGCGCTTCAGAATCAGCTCTGCCTCGCCGGTGGCAATGCCGTATCCAGCGCGTTCGATGCGGGCGATGAGATCGGGCAAGACCACCAGCGCAGGGTCGAATTCGACGGTCGCACGTTCTGATGAGAGGTTGACGACCGCATTTTGCACTCCGGCCTGCTTTTTCAGACTCCGCTCAATCGTTGCCACGCAATTCGCACACGTCATGCCCGTGATGGGCAGCGTTACCTGCTTATGTTCCATCTTTGCCTCCTGTTGTGACTTCCAGGGCGGACTCTGACCCTTGAGTTCTTATCATATAGAGCGCATAGGGCTTGAATCCGCCCTGGAACGGCGTGGCTCGCCCGCTAGTTTTCCTGCGCCGGGTAGTTGATATCGGCCAGCAACGTTTTAATGGCGGTTTCACTGGCCGGGGCGTCGAAAACTACGGTGATGGTCTTGTGGGCCACATCCCCGCGGACTTCCTGGACGCCCTCAAGTTCGCCCAGTTCATTCTGGATTGTCCGCACGCAGTGGTGGCAGGAAATATTGGGAATAACGTAAGTCACAGTAGTCATGGTTGCTCTCCTTTGAGTTAAATTAAAAATCTCTATACACTTGTTCGGATCAGACGCATGGCTCACGGGGATCCTCGCCCTGATGGCCACGGTCAAAGCCTGCATCCAACGCAGCGTAAGCTACAGCAGCTCCGCGAGTGGTCAGAAGCAAATTACAAGCGCGCTGTTGCTTCAAACAGATCGCTGATTTCCTTGAGCACGCGCTCGCGTTCAGCCACATCTTCGCCATTGATCGCCGTAACTACGCACGAATTAAGGTGTTCATCCAGAATCTGCACACTCACCTTGTGCAGCGCGGCCTGGACCGCCTGAATCTGATGGAGCACGTCAATACAATAAGCATCCTCTTCCAGCATGCGCTGAATGCCGCGCAGGTGCCCCTCGATGCTTTTCAGACGCCTCAGCGCATCTTCGTGATGGACCCCATGCCGGGCATGGCTATCGTCGTGATGATGGTTGTGCACCGTAACCTCTCCTGACGTCTCTCTCGTGAGAATTATCCCCCCCAGGGGGGAGGGGATGACTGTAGTATAGTCTGAGTTGCTGTTTTTGTCAAGAGGGGAGTCTGGCGGTGCTCTATCCGTGAAGCCCTGATGAAAACACCATGTCTGCTGATTGCGCCATGCGCGTGATCCATGCCCTTATGTGCCTCAACGTGCTCTGCGGTAAGCTATGGGTAATCACTCAGGAATCTCCTTCTTGCAAAACTTCAAAAGTTCTATACAATAAACATGTGCACCTTAACCATTGACATACGCGGAGAAATAGCGGATGGGCCCTGACTGGGCAGGGTTACGAGGGGGAGGTTCTCCCGTGCGAACGGGGTGCTAACGGCGTAACGCCGGAAAATCGGATTGATCAGCGGATGCCTCCAGAGCCTGATCACGGGCTCTTTTCCCTTCCGAAAGAAGCGTCTGGCAACTGGATGGCGAATTCCACAGGCCTGGGAATTCAACCCCAACGGTTGCCTGCCGAAAACCATCCGGTAACGGGTGGGACAAGGCGAACGCAGTGATGCAGGCATGATTATGCCTGATTGGGTATTGGAAGGGCGTTTTGTTTTAAACAGCACGCCCCTGCGTGCTGTTTTTTGTTTATCTCACATTTTGGAGGGGGGCTATGGATACCAAAGATTTGCTGACACGTGTTAAAGAGGATCACGTCAAATTCATTTCACTCCAGTTCACCGACGTGACCGGGATTGTAAAATCGGTAGACATACCGGTTTCCCGTCTGGAAGTAGCCCTGGAAGAAGGAGTCTGGTTTGACGGCTCCTCGGTAGAGGGCTTTGCCCGCATCCAGGAAAGCGACATGCGCCTGGTGCTGGATCCCAATACCTATGCGCTCTTGCCCTGGACCCCTGCCGAGCGTCGCCGGGCGCGCGTCTTCTGCGATATCTACACCCCGGACGGACATCCTTTTGAAGGCGATCCACGCGGTACCCTCAAACGCCTGCTCGAAAAATTGCGGGCACGAGGCTGGGTCTACAACGTGGGCCCGGAACCGGAGTTCTTCCTTTTCCGACGCAATGGCGAAACCGTGCACCCGGTGCCGCACGACGTTGGTGGGTATTTCGACTTCTCCGCCGATGATGATGCTGTGCGCGTGCGTACCGAGCTGATGGAAGCGCTCAAAACCATGGGGCTGGAAGTCGAGATGGGGCATCATGAGGTGGCGCTGGGTCAGCATGAGATTGACTTTCGCTTCGACGAAGCCTTGCTCACGGCAGATAAAGTGCTGACGCTGAAATACACCATCAAAGCCATCGCCGCCCAACATGGATTGGTGGCTTCGTTTATGCCCAAACCGATTTACGGCATCAACGGCTCCGGGATGCATTGTCACCAATCCATTTTTGACCACAACGGCGAAAATCTCTTCTTCGATCCCAACGATGAATACAGACTTTCGCCCCTGGCGTACCACTTCATCGCCGGCCAGCTCCACCATGCCCGGGCAATGGCTGCTGTTGTGGCGCCGACGATCAACTCGTACAAGCGTCTGGTGCCAGGCTATGAGGCGCCGGTGTACATCGGTTGGGCCCAGATCAACCGTTCGGCGCTGATCCGCATCCCGCGTTACACCGAAGGCCATCACAAAGCTATGCGCGCCGAGCTGCGTTTCCCGGACCCTTCCTCAAACCCCTACCTGGCGTTCACTGTCATGCTGGCTGCAGCTCTGGATGGCATCGAGCGTCAGCTCATGCCGCCGGCTCCGCTGAACAACGTCAACCTGTATCACCTGAGTAAGGAAGAGCGCGTTCACATGGGCATCCGCGAATTACCCGGATCGCTGGCTGAGGCGCTGCGCGAGTTCGAGCAGGACGAGGTCCTGAAGGAAGCTCTGGGACCGGCGACCTGTGAGGCTTTCCTGCGTGCCAAATGGGCCGAGGTGGAGGAGTACCGCATGAAGGTCACCGATTGGGAGATCGAGCGCTACCTGGAAACAGCGTAAACTGCTGCCCTGACAAGCCGCCTGTGCCTGGCAGGCGGCTTGTTTTTGTTTCCGAAAGGACTACAATGCATTCCAGGTTTATCCGGATCGGCTATGTCTGGGAAAAACCTGGACCCGGCTTGTCACGAACGTCGGATAGTCCGGCCCTGGCAAAGCAAAACCTTGAGGAGGCGTCAACAGGCCATGAATGCCAAACATCAATCCGAGGTTCGGGAGTATCTGGCTGCTGGCGGTGTGGTTCTCCATCCCGAAGGCAAGCATATTTTGGTGTTGATTCGCCCGGCGCGGGATGAAGTCCGACTG
>DAOTZR010000025.1:0-3435 GCA_034434315.1 Anaerolineae bacterium | reverse complement strand
CGCGCGTCGGCCTCCTACCCGAAGGCCACAAGCCCCCCATAACCTTTACCAGCCGGGTAGCTCCACCGGCTCTGGTCCGGACGGTCCTGGGAGACGGCTCTTACGGCGGCGCTTACAGCGCACCGGATGAGGTGATGGAGCAGCTTTTCCAAGCGGCCGTGCGGGGTCTCCATGCGGCCCTGCAGGCGCTGGCTGCCTGATACCGCCGGCCAGCTGGGGCCAGTTACGCTATCATCTCCAGCGTATAGCGCTGGGTCCCCAGCCCGATCGCCTCGGCGTAATCCAGGGTGGCCTGCCAGCGCACACGTGGGAAAAGGGTGGCAAATTTATCCGTCCCCTCGACGTAGCCCGCGGCAGTGAGCGCCGTTCCCGGCAGCGCCGGCGCAGCGTTGACCAGGTCCACGCAGGCGCGATCCAGAGCCACAGGGTCGGTCGAAGCGGCAATTCCCAGGTCGGGGACGATGGGCGCATCGTTCATGCTCCAACAGTCACAATTCGGCGAAACGCTCATCACAAAATTGACGTGCAGCGCCGGTTTTCCTTGAAGCACTGCGTAAGCGTATTCGGCCATCTTCTCACAGGCCACATCGCTGGATTCGTCCCATACCGCCTGCGCCGCGTCATAGGCGCAGACCGCTACGCACTGTCCACACCCAATGCACAAAGCATAGTCAATTTCGGCCTTGTGAGCGGCATCCCAATGGATCGCGCCCTGCGGACAACTGCGCAGGCACATGCCGCAACTGACGCATTTTTCGGGCTTCATCCGCGGTTTGGAGGCGCTGTGCATCTCCAGCTTGCCGCCCCGCGACCCGCTTCCCATGCCGATATTCTTAATCGCCCCGCCGAACCCCATCATATCATGCCCTTTAAAGTGGTTGAGGGAAATGAGCACATCGGCATCGGCGATAGCGGTGCCAATTTTGGCCGTGCGACAATGCTTGAAGGTGAGCGGAATTTCGCGGTAATCCGTGCCCTTCAGCCCATCGGCAATGATGACATCGCAGCCGGTGACCAGCCGGTTGAAGCCGTGTTGCTGCGCGGTGCGCAGATGATCCACCGCATTGGAGCGCTGCCCCGTATAGAGCGTGTTGCAATCCGTGAGGAAGGGTTTGCCTCCCTGCTTCTCCACCAGAGCCACAACCCGCGCTACATAGGAGGGACGAATGAAGGCCAGGTTGCCCGGCTCGCCGAAATGGATTTTAAGTGCCACGAACTTGTGATTCAGATCGAGGTTCTCCAGACCGGCCTGGCGCAGTAACGTCTCAAAACGCGCCAGCAACGAGCGCCCAGGGCGGGCACGCAAATTCATCCAGTAAACCTTAGCTGGTTCCATAGCTCACCATCCGTTGTAATGAATGCGGTCAGGGCGGAAGCGGTCCTGCGGCTGAGGCCGTTCCGCCGGATAGCCAATAACCACAAAAGCCAGAGGTTGAATGTGCGCGGGCAGTTGAAAGAGTCGGCGGAAGCCTTGAATGCGCTCCTCCCGCGGATGCACCCCGGTCCACACGGCCCCCAGGCCCAGGTCGTGCGCCGCCAGCAACAGGTTCTGGGTCGCCGCCGAGCAATCCTGAATCCAGTAGCCGGGGTGTTTTTCCAGGGTGGTATCCCCACACACCAGAATGCCCAAAGGCGCCTGGCGGCACATGGCCGCATAGGGGCTGAACTCCGGGATGCGTTCGAGCAAAGCCCGGTCATTCACCACAATGAAATGCCAGGGCTGCTGATTGCCCGCCGAGGGCGCGCTCATTGCCGCCTGCAACAGGACCTCAACGGTATGGGTGTCTATGGGCTGTGCGGTAAATTTGCGCACACTGCGTCGGGTACGGATAGCTTCTAAAGTCTCCATAAACAACCTCCAGCACATGGTTAACTGAGCTAAGTATACCAGACATGCCAGAAGCGACAAACAGCTCCCCGGCAGTCCTTAAATCGCAGACGTGTGTGTGCGGACGTCCCGTCCGCACACACTGGCATCCGTCCCGGATGCGGTGCCCCAATCTAGTCTAACCAAGCACTCCGGGCAATATCATAAAACTTGCCACATTAAGGCTCTTGATTATAATCCGGACACCCTTTATACTTAAAACAGGAGGAGATATGTCGGAAAACAACACGCGGAAACTGATTGTGGCCGGGCTTTTGGGCGCCATTGCTGTGCTGCTGGGATGGACGCGCCTGGGGTTCATCCCCTGGCTGTCGGGCGCGTCGCTCACTATCATGCACATCCCAGCCATCATCGGAGCGGTGCTGGAAGGCCCCATCGTGGGGGCGGTGATTGGGCTGATTTTCGGCATCTTCAGCATGTTACAGGCTGCCATTGCTCCGAATGGCCCGGCGGATGTGTGGTTCACCAACCCGCTGCTGGCGGTGGCTCCGCGCCTGTTCATCGGCCCGGCGGCCTGGTTGGTCTGGCGCGCCCTGGAAAAGCGTCCCGTGCCGGGGCTCCTCGCGGCAGGCATTGTGGGAAGCCTGACCAACACCATCCTCGTCCTGGGGATGATCGGCGTCCTGGGTTTCCTGCCCTGGGCCGTTCTGCCGCCCATCGTGGTAGCCAACGGCCTGCCCGAAGCCGCAGCTTCGGCGCTCATCACCCTGGCGGTCGTCGCCGCCTGGAAGGGCATCGCAGTTGGGCGCCGCAAGGGCGCTGATCTTTAACATGGATAGCGGCCGCATCCCTGTCATCGCATTCGTAGGCTGGTCGGGCTGCGGCAAAACCACTTTGATCGAGGCGCTCATCCCGCAGCTTCAGGCGGCGGGATGGCGCCTCAGCCTCATCAAACACACCCATCATACCAACGTGCGTCTGGAGGATCCGACCAGCGATACGGCACGCTACCGTCAGGCTGGTGCGGACCAGGTACTCCTGGTGAGCCCGACCCTGGTCGTCCACACCCGCGCCGTTAGCGAAGCCTTTACCCTGGACCGGTTGCTAGAGCGCCTGGAAGACACAGATCTGGTGCTGGTGGAAGGCTATAAGCGCGTTCCCTGGCTTCCCAAAATCGAAGTGCTGCGCGCGGCGCATCATCCCCAGCCTCTACCCGACCTGCAACACCGTATCGCCTACGTCACCGATGTGCCCGGTCTCACCGATGCACCCTGTTTTGCTTTTTCTGAGCTGGAAGCGCTGCGCGATTTCATCAGCGCCTTTGCTCGTTCCTGGACACGGGAGACATAATGATGGGACACTGGCAGGCTCTCGACCATACTGCCGACCTGGCGCTCCACATCTGGGGCAATGACCTGGCTGACCTGTTCATCACCGCAGGCCAGGGCCTGATGAGCCTGATCACCGAACCGCAGCGTTTAACCCTGGCCGAAACGCGCGCTCTGGAGCTGACGGCGCCGGACGTGGAAACATTGCTGGTGGACTGGCTCAACGAGCTGCTTTACCTTAGCGAATGCCATCACTTTGGCTTCGTCGGCGCCACCTTC
>DAOTZR010000024.1:0-6540 GCA_034434315.1 Anaerolineae bacterium | reverse complement strand
CTCGCGGTTCAGGCGGGTTTGTGAAGAGGTGTTACGAATCCGTTGTAAACCTCGCGGAGCAACCGGCAATTGCAAGCGCGCCCCCAAAGCCAGAGCCAGCAGAGCTGCCTGATTATAGCCACGCCTTTTTTCGCGACGTGGATGTAAAGGTACCGGCATAAGCCAATCACTGGTATAGGCGTATACTTCCCAGGCCTGAGCCAGCAAAGCGCTCAACGGCGCAGCCAGCGCCACAGCGCCCCGATATTTCAGGGCATGTAAAGCTTCCTGCACCGGCCCCGGTGCAAATAACACCGCAGCACGAATTTTTTCCACCTGTAAAGGCTGCTCCCGACATGAGGGACACAATCCCTCTCCTGACCAGAGCCGACCACAACGCTGACACAAAGGTGCATCCAATAGTGGAATGTGTTTCAGACACTCCGGGCAAAGCCAACGTTCAAGCCGGCCACAGACCACACACCGCGGTGGAAAGAGCAAATCCTGCAGGCGATGCCACAGCCATAGGGTGTCCTGTTCCATCGCCATGCCTCACCGTTAAAAAGGTCCGCCACCTCCCGCAAAGACCATTTTGACCTGAATGATAGCCGGACCCAACAACACGATCAACAGTGACGGGAAAATCAGGAAAATCGTCGGAATCATGATTTTAACCGGGGCCTGGCGCGCTTTTTCTTCCGCGCGTTGTCGGCGTTTCTCACGCATTTGTTCAGATTGGATGCGCATGACCTTCGCCATACTCACGCCCAGTTGATCGGCCTGAATGATGGCCGCCGCAAAGGAGGTAATATCCGGAACATCCAGACTATTGGCCAGGTTCCGCAGGGCCTCACGCCGTGTTTTGCCCAATTGCATTTCCTGAACGGTCTTGGCGAAAGCCCGGCTCAGCTCGTTATCCCATTTCTCCGCCACTTTGGACATGGCAGCATCAAAGCCCAGGCCAGCTTCCACGCAGATGGTAAGCAAATCCAGCGCGTCGGGCAGAGATTTGGTGACTTCCTCCTGCCGTGTTTTGATTTTCTGATTTAACCACATCATGGGGAAGTAAAAGCCCAGGCCAAACCCGGCAACCGCCAGGCCAAAACGTTGAATACCGGGTAGCGTTTTAGCGGTTAAAGCTAACAGCACTCCCAGCACGCCTCCCAATGCCGTTGCCCCCAGACGAATACCAAGGAATTGCACCGGCCTGATTTTCGATGCCATGCCAGCCAGTTCCAGCTTAAGAGTCATCTCATTCATCATGCTGGCGGGCGTGAACTGCTGGGCTCTTTTCGCGATAGATTCCAGCATGGGAATGATAACGCGCTGGGTAAAGGGCAGAGAAAGCTCAAGATCCTCCAGCGTCACAACCTGACCCATAGCCGCCAGTTCGTCAAGGCGCTCTTCCAGCGTTTTGGATTGAGCACCGCGCAGACGTGATACAATCACCACGACGGCTACAACCACCGCCAGAACCAGGATCAGAGGTAAGACTCCGCCCATATCACACCTCGATATTCACAATCTTGTTGATGACCAGGTAACCGATGACGATCAACACCAGGCCAACCCCAATCATGATCCATCCACAGGGGTCCTTGAACATCAGCCCCATGAAATCGGGGTTATACATATACACGAAACCGCCTACAGCAAAAGGCAAGACCGTTACAATCATGCCGGAGGCACGCCCCTGAGCCGTAAGCACCTGAATATCGCCTTTGATACGAATACGCTCGCGGATGGTAAAGGCAATGGAGTCCAACACCTCGGCCAGGTTACCGCCGACTTCGCGCTGCACGCTCATAGCAGTGATGACCAGGTCCAGGTCGGCGCTGGGCATACGCCGCAACAAGTTGGCCATGGCCTGGTCAAAAGGCAGACCTAACTGCATTTCCAGAACCGCACGCCCAAACTCGCCCGCGATGGGTTGGGGCATTTCTTTAGAGATGACTTCCATAGCCTGGACCGTACTGTAACCGGCCCGCAAAGAGTTAACCATCAGATTCAGGGCGTCGGCCAGTTGTCCATTGAAAAGCTTGAGACGTTTGGATTGCAAGGAGCCGACGTAAATCCGTGGAATAAAAAAGCCCCCAATCAGACCGACCGGAATAAAAACCGGGCGGTTGAGGATGTAAGCCACAGCCGCCAGGATAACCGCCAGCAAGCCAGAGATCGTAAGGAACTCACCGGGCGTCAGTTTGAGATCGGCGCGTGCCAGTTGGGTGGCAATATTTTCAGCAAAGCCGCGTCCAGCTACCGCCCGATCAACTGCGGCACCAATTTTGGCCGTAGCCCGTTCTCGCTCCTCGCCCTTTTCCTTCTTCTTTTTGACCGGCTTAGCCCCCTCAACCCGTTCAGCAATCAGATCCTCCCCTGATGGTTTACGCCGGGTCAATACTACCACCAGGACAATGGCGAGCAGCAGAACAACACCGATAATAAGCCCTGAAGGCACTCTGACCTCCTGTTATTTCCGTTGTTGCAGACGATCCGCCACGCCAAAAATGGAAGGTGGCAGGTGAATTCCTGCATCTTCAATTCGATCCATGAACTTGGGACGGATGCCTGTCGGACGCAAGCGCCCGATAATTTTTCCGCCTTCGTAGGCAATCTGTTCAAATTTGAAAATATCCGCCGTCGTGATCACGTCACCTTCCATGCCCTGGACCTCAGTAATATAGGTGACACGGCGCGAACCATCGCGCAGGCGTTCAAGCTGAACAATGACATCAATGGCCGAAGCGATTTGTTCACGGATAGCGCGGTGCGGGAGTTCCATGCCGGCCATCAAGCACATCGTTTCCAGACGGGACAGGGCATCACGGGTGTTGTTCGCGTGCAGGGTGGTCATACTTCCATCGTGACCGGTGTTCATGGCTTGCAGCATGTCCAATGCCTCACCGCCACGGCACTCCCCTACCACGATACGGTCCGGGCGCATGCGCAACGCATTGATGACCAGATCGCGGATGGTGATTTCACCCTTGCCCTCAATGTTAGGTGGGCGCGATTCCAGGGTCACGACGTGCTCCTGACGCAATTGCAGCTCAGCAGCGTTTTCAATAGTGATGATGCGCTCATCTTCTGGGATGAAGCCGGAAAGGATATTCAAGAAAGTCGTTTTTCCGGTCCCTGTACCGCCGGACACAATGACGTTCAGCCCCGCCACAACACAGGCCCGCATAAACTCTACCGACTCTTCGGTCACGGAACCAAAGCGAATCAGATCCTCGATCGTCAGGGGCTTTTTAAAGAACTTACGAATGGTCAGGGTTGGGCCATTCAAAGCAATGGGAGGAATGACCGCATTAACCCGTGAGCCATCTTTCAGACGGGCATCAACCAGGGGGCTACTTTCGTCAATGCGCCGGCCCAACGGAGCCACAATGCGCTCAATAATCCGCATGACGTGTTCATCCGACTCGAAAACGATATTGACCCGCTCAATCTTACCGCGCCGCTCAACGAAAACTTTTTTAGGCCCATTGATCATGATCTCGGTGATGGTCTCATCCGCCAACAGGGGTTCAATGGGTCCAAGGCCCAGGATTTCGGCCACGATTTGTTCAAACAACCGTTCGCGCTCGACACGGCTGAGCACGATACGTTCTTCCTCCAAAATCGTGTCATACATCTGGCGGATCACCTGACGCACCTCATCGGTCCGAGAAACATCCATGGACGGATCCAGTTCGGCAATCAGGCGATTTTGAACCCGCGACTTCAGGTCCACATAGGCATCACGCGCCGGGGAAACTGGCGTTCGTCGCTGAGCATCCGCTGCCCCCGGAGCTGCCGTTGGACGCTGAGGAGCAGGTTCAGGAGCACGGCCCTTATCTTCTGCTTGCGGTTCTTTCTTTTCAATCCTACGCAATAGCGACATAGTTCACCCCACTGTGTCCAATACCCGCCGGGGTCTACAAAGCCCGACTGGGTCCCACACGTTTTGGTTCAACCGGCGCCTCTTCAGCCACCTGGGCGGCAAAGCGATCGCGAATAGCCTGGGCCAGGGCGGTCAGCCCTACCCCCATAGGAGAACGCGGAGCCTGAACCAGGACAGGTACACCATAATTAGCCGCATTAAAGGCGGTCCGTTCATCCATGGGAATCCGCGCCAACGCCTGAAACAGGGCTTTTTCAATCGCTTCAGGCTGAATTCCAGTCAACTTGACATCAATACCATTGATAACCAGGGCCCGCTTCTCTGGGGTATATCCCATTTTCTGGAGCAATTCAAAGAACAGACGACAGCCACGAATTTCCGGGATAAGCGGGCGTGTGATGGCAATAATCAGGTCAGCCAGATCGAGAACGGCCAGCATGATGTCGTCCACGACATGGGCTGTATCTACAATCACATAATCATATTCGCGCCGTGCCTGTTCCAGAATAGCTTTCATGCGTTTAGAGGCGCCACTTTCCTCTACCCCATCCGCGCGTAAGATCTCGGCTTCTTCCGGTGCCGGCGGCGCAGCCAGGAGCTTGATTCCTGCAGGGTGCGGTAATACCACACTGTTGAACAGATCACTGTCCAGCTCCGAAACGCGCCCGGCCAGGTCCACGATGGTCCGCGAGGGTTGGAGTTTCAGGAAAATAGCCGCATCCCCAAATTGCAGACTGGCATCCACCAGCAGGATCTTAGCTTCTGGCTCCAGGTTATGCAAAGCGACGGCGGTGTTCACTGCAATGGTGGTGCACCCCACTCCCCCCTTCGAGCTAAAGAAAGCGACCATTTTACCCTGGGTCGTTTTGGCAGGCTGGGCCGCAGTCATTCCCACACCAGCCGCCGCCGGAGCCACAGCCACAGGTCCCAGACGTTGACGCTGTTTGTAGGCGCGATGAATCGTGTCCATCAGTTCGTCAGCGCGGGGAGGCTTGGTGAGAAAGTCCCGTGCCCCCGCTGACATCGCCCGTCGCAGGTAATCCATGTCTCCCTGAACCGAAAGCATGATCACCTGAGCGCCGGGAACCAGCTCAACCAGCTTACTGGTAGCCGTAATCCCATCCATGCCTGGCAAATTGATGTCCATAACCACAACGTCGGGCTGGACTTTAGGTGCATCTTTCAGAGCCTCTTCACCACTGCCCACCATGGACACGACTTCGATGTCCGGATCAAAAGACATCAACTTGCGCAGTTGCTCGCGCGTTTCCGCAATGTCATCAACAATCATGACCCGAATTTTAGGCATATTCCGGAAACCTCTCCTTGCGATTTATTGAGGTGGCGGCGTTGGTGTTGGCAATGGCGTCAACGTCACAGGTTCGCGTACATTCAGAGGTGCTACCGGCAAATCGGACATGCTGGCCGGAATCTGATAGCGATCAATGATGTAACGCAACATGACCGGCTCGGTAAGAACCAGATCCGCGGTTTCGCCCGCAGGACGGAGCAGCAGGTCGAGGTCGGCCCCCATTTCCATGAGATACTTGAGTACCAGGGCATCCTGTGGCGTCACCAGAAGGGTTACCAGATCAATGTCGCTAAATTCAGGCGTGGCCAGCGGAACAGGTGTGGGTTCGGCTGTTGGCGCTTGCCCTAATCCTCCCACCAGAGAAGTCGGCGTCGCCGTGACCATAGCTGTGGGCGTTGGCGTGCCCTCTTTCTTCCACAGACCAATATGCCACACGATAGCATCTTGAACTGTAAGTTGGACAACCAACGAAGGAAGCGCTTGTTCCGTGGGATATACCATGATGGGAACCCCGTTAGGAAGTGTTTCAAAACGGCCATATACGCCCTGCATCAGCGTCGGACCGCCCCCCACAACTGCGCCGCTTCCTCCACCGGTAAAAGCCTCTACAGGGACTGCCAGGAACTGATTGGGGAGCGGGCTCTGAAATTCCGAATCTACCCACAACAGTTTAAAAGCAGCTATCACGTCCACATGATCGCCGGGCTGAATCATCCACCCTAACGCCCCTTGTGTATCCAGGGGAACCGCATAAGCCCGGCGCCCACTCATGAATAACGAGGCCTTGGAAGCTGGCATGGCGGTAGTGCCCGCATCAAAGGCGAGCATGTCTGGCGTGATAGGTGTGCCACGGGGCACATCCACCCGTAAGAAAGCCCCGTTCAATTGCTGGGTTTCGGTATAGTATCCTCCCAGGGGCAGCCGATCAATCGGCCAGGGCATCAGCACAACAGCACCGTCATCAGGGGAGAACTGCCAGCCGCGCGGAACGGTTGGTTGAGCTGCGACGACAATTTCGATCTCCTGGACGGGTGTAGGGGTTTCCGCCGTGAACGTTGGCGTTTCAGTTGGCGTAGGTGTGGGTTTAGGCCTTAGAAAGCTTTGCCAGACAAAAAAGCCCCCCCCTAGCACCACAACAACCAGCACGATCATAAGTAATGTTCGATTACCGCGCATGCAGGACCTCCTGTTGTTATGAGCAGGTTAAACCACAATTCTAACAAAAAGAATACTGCGAAGTAGAAATAAAGTCAAGTGAAAATTACTGGGGTTGGACGTGAGTTCGGACATAGTCAGGTAGATGCAAAGACGATAGCTTGGAACAAGGCATAGGCAGCCTCAGTAATCTGAAGCCACTGCGCCG
>DAOTZR010000023.1:0-8967 GCA_034434315.1 Anaerolineae bacterium | reverse complement strand
CCGCCGGCGCCCGCGAGCTGCACTGCCTGGCCTGGGAGTTCGAGATGGAGTTGGGCCGCAAAAAGGAAGCCCTGGAAGCCGAATATGGCCTGCAGATCCGCTTGAAATACATCCTGCGCGAGATCATGGAGCCGAACCGCACCGAGGTGCAATTCTTCGAGGCCGGCGTGCTCGAAGCCAGAATAATTTGGAATGCTGAAGCCACGCTTCAGCATTCCAAAAGGGCAGATGTAGAACTAGTCCACTTCATGCCCGCCCTGGCCGAAGCGCCGGAACAGGAGATCGAGGCCCTGCGCGAACGGGCGGTCAAATCGCCTTTTGACTTTATTGACTTCTGGGCGGTGGACTTCGACTACTCGCCCGATAAGCCCTTCGAGCATCACTGGCAGGATTTCCGCACGCGCAAAGATCGCTCCCTCAAAACGCGCACCGACCTGGGCTGGAGATACGAAACCCCCGGCAAACACCAGATTGCCGTCAAGGTCATTGACGTCTTCGGCGTAGATACGACGGTCGTGCTGGATGTGGAGGCTTAGCCATGCCCTTTGAAATCACTCAGCAGAACGCTTCTGCCCTGGAACCGCTCTTCAAGCCCTGGGAAGAGCCGACCCTCCACCGCCTGCCGAATCCAGAGCGAGGTAAGCCGGCCATCATTGACCCGGGGCGGCGGCCCAGCAAAGTGCCCCTGGTGCGCGCCATTCGCGCCGAGGTGGATGCCTGGCGCCGCGCCGACTATCCGGACGCCGGCGAAACCTCGCGCACGCTGCTCCATCACTGGTTCTGCGCCGAGCATCTGGTGAAGGACGAGCGTGGTCAGGAGATCCCCTTCCGCTATCACTGGGCGCAGCGCGAGGCCATTGAGACCTTCATCTACCTCTACGAAGTGCGCCGCGTGCGCCGCGTGGCCGAACTGCTCTTTGAATTCGGGGACAATCAGTTGGCCGATCTGGCGCTGGGCATCCCGCCGGAGCAGGACCGCTGGGGCAAATACTGCGCCAAGATCGCCACCGGCGCGGGCAAGACCAAGATCATGAGCCTGGCCATCGTTTGGAGCTACTTCCATAACCTGTACGAGCCGGGCTCCGACCTGGCGCGGCACTTTGTGATCATCGCGCCCAACCTGACGGTGTACGAGCGCCTGAAGGACGATTTCGAGAACTGCGCCATCTTTTACCGCGACCCGCTCATCCCCGATGAATGGCGCCCCGACTTCCAGATGCAGGTCGTGTTGCAGGACGAACCGGGCGGCGCGACCACGACCGGGGCGATCTACCTGACCAACATCCATCGCCTGTATCCCGGCCGGGACAACCAGGAAGAGGAAGCCGAGGATAGCCTTTCGTCCATCTTCGGGCCAAAAGTGGTGCGCGGGCGGGCGCTGGATACCGGCGAGGAGTTGCGCTGGCGCATAACCGCCCATCCGCGGCTGATGGTGCTCAACGACGAAGCCCATCACCTGCACGACCCTGACCTGGCCTGGAATCGCGCCATTGATGCCCTGCATGAAGAAAGCCAGAAGCGGGGCAACGCCGGCCTGTGCCTGCAACTGGACTTCAGCGCCACGCCCAAGCACAACGACGGCTCCCTCTTCCGCCACATCGTGGTGGACTTTCCCCTGGGCGAGGCGGTGGATGCCGGCATTGTCAAAGTGCCGGTCCTGGGCGAGTCGGATGATCTGGTGGTGCGCGGGGATGAAAGAACGCCGGCGCACGAACGCTACGCCACGCACCTGCAGCTCGGCTATCAGCGCTATGCCAAAACCTACGAAGAGCTGAGCCAGGTGCGCAAACCCATCCTCTTCGTCATGACAGAGAACGCCCAAGCGGCGAACGAAGTTGCCGCCTATCTGGACAGCGACGCTTTCCCCCTGCTCAAAGGCCGCGTGCTCAACATTCACACGCGTCTGAAGGGCAAAATCAAAGAAGTCACCCGTGGCGGCCGCACCTTCAAGGAATTCGTTGAAAACGAGACGGCCATGAAGCCGGAAGACCTGCGCGCCTTGCGGGAGATGTCCCGCGAGTTAGACAGCCCCGAAAGCAAGTTCCGTTGCGTGGTCTCGGTGATGATGCTGCGCGAAGGCTGGGACGTGCGCAACGTGACCACCATCGTGCCCCTGCGTCCCTACTCCGCTAAATCCGGCATCCTGCCGGAGCAGACCCTGGGCCGCGGCCTGCGCCGCATGTTCCCCCTGGGCGAGACGCCGGAAATGGTCACGGTGATCGAACACCCGGCTTTTCGCAAGCTGTACGAAGACGAGCTGGCGCAGGAAGGGCTGGACATCGCCGTTCTGCCCGTGCGCGAAGTGTTCAAACAGACCGTCACGATCTATGTTGACCATGAGAACAAGGATGTGTCGGCGCTCGACATCGAACTGCCGCTGGTCTCAGATGCCGTCGAGACCACCAGCGAATTGCAGGGACTGACCTTCGAGGAGATCGAACGACATTTCCGCGCACACTTTCAGCCCTTGCCCATCGGCAAGAAACGGGAGGGGCCGATCGAGTACAAAGAGCGTCACCTGTTCACCGACGAAATCGTCGCCACGATGAAGCTGGATGCCGGCCTGCTCAACAACGCCTGGTCGGCGCCGGCCTATTTTGCAAAAATGTTGGGGCGCGCCTGCCGCATCACGAATGCGCACCAGGCTCTCGCGCCGCTGATCGAGCGCTTCATCGCCGAAGTGCTCTTCGAGCGGAAGGTTGACCTTTTTAGCGGTGAGGTTGACCATCGCATGCGCGACCTGGATGTGATGGAACACATCCGCGCCACCTTTACGCCGCTCATCCTGCAAAAGACCGTCCGCCAGGAAAAGCGCCAGCGCATCAGCCGTGGCCAGCCCCTCTCCGCCTGGAAGCCCTATCAGGCCACCAGCACCGATAAGCGGCCGGCCCTACCGGCTCAAAAAACGCTGTTCAATCTTGTGCCGTGCGAAAACGACTTTGAGCAGGTCTTCACCGATTTTCTGGAAACAGCTCAAGACGTGGTCGCCTTTGCCAAGAACGCCGGGCCGCAGAAACTGATGATTGACTACCTCAGGCCCGATGGCCAGCGTGCGTTCTATGTGCCGGACTTTTTCGTGCGCACAGCCGCCGGCGACCATTACCTGGTGGAATTGAAAGGCCGACAGGACGAACTGGTGCCGCTCAAAGCCAGTGCCGCCGTGGAATGGTGCAAGACCGCATCCGGCACAGAGGCTCGCTGGCATTACCTTTACGTGCCCTATCACCTCTTCCAGCAGGGCGCGGCGGCGACGATCGAGGAGCTGGCCCGCGCTTGCGCACCGGCCCTGAAAACGCTCCTGAATGAGTGGAAAACCAAACAACAGGCCCTGCCGCTGGAAGAAGTCACGGTCCAGTCGCAGGCTGATGCGCTCTTTGAGCAGGTCCTGCGAGAAGCCGGGATCGCCCAGCCGCCCGCCGAGGTAGCCGACCTGATGCGCCAGGCGGTGCTCCTGCTGGATCACGCTGTGCGTTCCCGTCACCCGACCTATGCCGTCGCTTTTCAGCCGTTGCTGGGCCCGCTGGATGAGTATGCGCTGCGATTGCTGGAACAGGCCCTCAAGCCCGCCATTCCGCCGCGCAAAGAAGACTCGATCGCCTTTTTCAACCCACTGCTCGATCATGTACCCGATCGGGAACGGGTATTGTTGGAACGCCATCAGCGTTACCTGCGCGATAACCTGGTCTTCGGGCGCTCCATTCAGCGCCTGGGGACACTGCTTTTCTGCCTGGAGTATGCCCAAACGGGCAGAAAGGACGTCGGCGGGGTTTGGCAGGTGGTTCGTGAGCGATTTGCGGCGTTGGGCGATCTGTATCCCATGCTGCGTCAAGTCAATGAATTCCGCAACACGCGTGTGGCCCACGTTGAGGCGCCTCTCACCGATGAAAACGAAGCCTGGGAGGCCATGCGCGTCTGGTTGACTTGCCTGGATAGGGTGGCAAAATTCAGTGCCAGGGGGTAACAGCCTCTCCATATGGCGGGAGCTGCACGAAACTGCCCCCAAGCCCTCAGAAACACGGGGATCCAAAGGTCCATGGCCCTGCCTTTCCGTGTCTTTGTGGAAAGCGACCCAGAAGCCTGCCTGGATTGGGGAATACGCCAAAAGACGTAAGGCGATGGGACTGTGTTTAACTGGACTGAGTCAGTCTGTAAGCCGGATTCTGTCCCCTTGCGGGTGGCGATCATCTGTCTGGGGGAGCGGTCACCCGCTCCCTCTAGCGGTCTACCCGGAAGGCGTCCCTGAGGGACCGGCACGGGCCGCGCCGACGGCTGCGCCGACCTTCCTGCTTGACCTTGCTCCCGGTAGGGGTTGCCTGGCCGCACCGGTTACCCGGCGCGCCGGTGGTCTCTTACACCGCCTTTTCACCCTTACCCTTGCGGGCGGTCTGTTTCTGTGGCCCTGTCCACGGGTCACCCCGTCCGGGCGTTACCCGGTACCGTGCCCTGCGGAGTCCGGACTTTCCTCGATTCCTCTGGGAACCGCGATCGCCCGACCGACTCAGTCCAGGTTCACCATACCATGATTTACACGATCGGTCAACTCCCACAGCCCCACTTCCGGCGGGGCGCAGAAGCGGGCGCGCGGTGCGCCCAGCCCCTCTACACCCAATCCGCGGCTCACGTAAAGCGTGCTCGTCCCTTCGCGGAACAGGCCGCGGGCGTACTTCAGGCCCCAGCATGAACTGGCGAACACCGGCCCCAGCAGGGGCACGGCAATTTGTCCACCGTGCGTGTGACCGGCCAGGTAAAGGGTCACTCCCAACCGCACCGCTTCCGGCATCAGATCGGGCGTGTGATACAACAGGATGCTCGCCGCTGAGGGGGACAGGTCGGCCATGAGCCGCCGCAAAACCGCGACATCGCGCTCGTAATCATACGTGCAGCGGACCCCTATCAGCCACACATCGGGATAGCCCGGCAAGGGCACGCGCTCATCATCCAGCCAGCGAATATGCTCCAGGGCGGCGAAGCAGGTCGGGACCAGGGCGGGATCGTCCACGACCGGGCTGCCGGTGACAGCGTACACGCCCAGCGGCGCCTGCAACCGGGCGAGAAAAGCCTGCGCCTCGGCGCGGGCCGCGGGCTCGTACAGGGAGGAGCGGTTCAGGTAGTCGCCGGTGAACAGGAGCAGATCGGGACGGGTTTGTTCCACCAGAGCGAGGAGTTTTTCTTCGCGTAGTGATAAATGCTCGAAGTGTACGTCACTCACATGTAGGGCGCGCAGGGGCGGGGTCAAAGCGGGGTGCTCCAGGCGCAGGCGTTGCACCCTTATGGCAAAAGGCTCGATCCAGGTGGCGTAAAAGGCCACGGCGCTCAACAGGCCCTGGACCAGACCCAGGGCGAGCAGGCTCTGGAAGGGGGCCAGCGCCCAGCTCAGGAGGGTGCGTACCAGCGCCAGGCCCAGCAGGGATGGCGTCACCGGCCCCCAGGAGCGGCGGGTGCGTGGAAGCAGCGCCAGACTGGCCCCGTCGCAAGCCAGGGGCAGGCCGATGAGCGCCAGCGCCGGCAGCCGATTCCCCACGCTCCAGGGCCAGATGGCGCTGGCCAGGAGCGCCAGCCAGGCCGGCAGCAGGGCCAGGGGGCTGATCTGGCTCAGGACTTCGGAAAGGATGAGCAGCCGATGGATGAAGCTACTTTCGCCGTCCGCGCGGTCGGGGGGAATCGGGGGTGGGGTAGGCCTGGAGGCCATCAGGCCAGCTCCTCAAACCAGCGTGCGATTTCATCGCGGGCGAAGGTGGGCAAAGGCCGCCCATCGGCGTAGCGCACATCCGGCTCGGCAGTGACCGTGCCGATGGCCCAGACGGCGATGTCCGCGGCGCGCAGGGCCGCCTGGATGGCCGGGGCATCTTCCGGGGCTACCGCCAGCAGCAGCGCCCCCGAAGCGATGAGGCCCAGCGGGTCCAACCCACAGGCCGCGCAGAGTGTCTGCGTCTCCGGCAACACCGGGAGGGGGCTGTTCAGGCAGGTCCCCCGACCGGCGGCGCCTACCAGCTCGCGGATGCCGGTGGCGAAACCGCCCTCGGTGATGTCGTGCATGGCATGGACGCGCCCCGCCTGCGTGGCGATCTGCGCGTCCCGTACCACGCTGATGCCGGGCTGATGCAACCACGTGCGCACGCGCGCCAGCAGTGCTGCGTCAACCTGGTCCCGCAGGCGCCCGTAGCTTTCGCGCGCCAGCAGGGCCGTCCCTTCGACGGCGATGCCCTTGGTCAGCAACAGCACATCCCCCACCTGCGCCCCGTCGGAGCGGACGAGAGCCTCCGGCGTCACCTCGCCCAGCATGGTCCCAATCACCAGCGGACGATCCAGGCCAGCGGTGACCTCGGTGTGTCCTCCAATCAGCAGGACATGCAGGCCGGCGCAGGCCTCGGCCAGTTGCGCAAACAGGCTTTCCACCAGCTCCGGCGTTGCTCCTTTTTCCGGCAAGAGCAACGTAGCCACAAACCAGCGCGGCGTTGCTCCCAGGCAGGCAATATCATTAGCATTGACGTGAACCGCATACCAGCCAATCGCATCCGTGGCGAAGGTAATCGGATCGCTCTTGGTGACCAGGTAACGCTCGCCCCAGTCAATGACCGCGGCATCGCGCCCCAGACCCGGCCCCTGAATCAGGCGCGGGTCGACAGGGCTGGCGTACCGGGCCAGCAAGCGTTCCAGGTCGTGCGCGGGGAGTTTTCCCAGCGGATAAGTCCGATCACTCATGGCTACTCCTTGACCTGCAAAATAACATCGTCAATTTCCACGGTGAAGCGCTCCCCGTCCGCGGCAAGCTCCACGGCATCCAGGTAAGCCGGGGTGGGGGCCAGCGAGAGGAGATTTTCGGATTCAAAAAAGCTCCATTCCCCCAGGGGGATAACCTTCAACGGGGAAGCCAGCTCGCAATCCAGGCAGGTTTTGGGGCCTGTTCCTTCCACGCTATAGAACCCCTGTTCCCACACGTGCGCTGTGCCGGCGACATCGCGATAATACAGGCGTAGCGTGACAGGGCAGCGATTACCGCGCGGGCCACACTGTGGCTGGCTCTGTTCGGCGATGCGCACCAGGGCTTTCAGGCGCACATCGCGGGCCTGGGTGACGGGAGACCCACCCAGTTGGTACTGCAGGCCACTTTCACCCACGCCCGAAGCGTCACGCCAGATGCGTAAGGCCGCGCGGAGCGTGACAATTTGCAGCCTGGCGCCGCCGCTGCCGGACGGCTCGACCCGGCGCGTGAAGCTTATCCAATCCGTAAAACCAGCCGCAAAATCCCCGTTGCGCAGCAGGGCCTGGCCTGCAGGTTCCAGGGTGATGGTGGATGTAGGTCCCAGAACGCCCAGATAGCCGGGCGGAACGTCCTGGCTGGCGCGCCGTGGACCGAGGGTGGCGCCGCCGCTGTAAACCTCCAGGCGCGTGCTCTGCGAGCTGATGGACACCTGCTCTGTCCCATCCCGCAGGAACACCAGCCCTTGAGGCGTGGTGAGCGTGACCTCAACCGGATGCGTCGCCGGATCGAGCACCAGGGTGAAGCGACCATATCCGGCTTCAAGCTCCAGCGTGACCGGATCCGGGCTGCGGGCGAAGCGGGGGCGAGTGGCGCTGTGGAGCGTGCACTGGAGCGGCCCGTGCAGGAACAGTGTAGCCAGCGGGCGGCCCACTCCTTCCTGGGCATAGGCCAGGAGCACGGCGCTCTGGCCGTTTTCCAGCTCCAGACGGCTCTCTTCGGGGATGCCCTCGTAGAGCTGTCGGACCAGGATGGTCTGACTGCGCGGTCCGGGCTGCAGGGCCAGACTTTTGCCAATGGGCCGGACGACCAGGTACAAAGGGCGGGTGGCATGGTAAAGATAGGCCCGGATCCCCACCGGAATGCCGATGGCTAACCCCACACACAGGGCAAAGCTTATCAGCAGCACGGCCCAGGCCAGCCGACTCATGCGCGCTCGCGCCTGTTCGACAGGATCAAGGTTCATGGGCTATCGGTACGTGATGCTGAAGGTGGTGTAAGTTCCCGTCGGCTGAACCCAGCCCCCCTGCACCTGCTCGACGCTGGCCGACGGCGGGCCATCGTAGACGGCGCGCCACAGGGCCTTCAAAGCCGCTTCCGGCCCCTCGGCCCAGATTTCCACCTGGCCATTGGGCAGATTGCGGACCCAGCCCGTCAGATGCAGATTGCGGGCAATGGCTGCCGTGTAGGCGCGGAATCCAACGCCCTGCACTTCTCCCACCACCCAGAGATGGATCGCTTTGGTTTCGCTCATCCCTTCAACGTTCCTGTGCA
Organism: Anaerolineae bacterium; assembly: GCA_034434315.1. Lineage (GTDB taxonomy): Bacteria > Chloroflexota > Anaerolineae > B4-G1 > SLSP01 > DAOTZR01. Next base: position 713 of record DAOTZR010000023.1, on the reverse strand, counting down.
GCATCCCAACCCAGGGCAAAAGCCTTGCGGTTCACGTCGCCGTATCGGGCCGGCACCCGGCGCAGAATGGCGGTCTCCCAAACCTCGCGCGGCGTGTCGAGCAGGGCCGCCAGAGCAGCCAGCATGACGGTGTTGACCGTGCGCGCGTTACCCGCTTCTTCGGCCAGCTTCAGGGCATCCAGGGTTACCAGGCAGCCACTGCGTCGCTTCAAGGCTGCGAGCAGGTCCGCTTCGGGCGGATAGACTTCCTGCCCCACACTCACCGACATGGGGATGATGCGCTGCCGGTTGACGATGATCGTCCCGCCGGGCCGCAGCCAGTCAACCCAGCGCGCGGCTTCCAGTAGCTCAAAGGCGAGCAGAACATCCACTTCGCCGCGGGCATTCGTGGGCGAAGCGACTTGCGGCGCCCAGCGCACATGGCTTTCCACCACCCCGCCGCGCTGGGCGAACCCATGAATCTCCGATTTTTTGGCATCCAATCCCAGATCCAACCCCACCTGCGCGATGATGTCCGAGGCAGTCAGAACCCCCTGCCCGCCGACGCCAACCACCAGAAAATTGAATCGTGTGTCCATGTTTTAACCCTCCCCGCGTTCCGTGACCGGCGCTGTTTCTTGATAGGGGCCAATCGCCTTTTGGGGGCAGACTTGCATGCAGACCGTGCAGCCCGTGCACAACAGGCGATCAATTTCGGCCTTGGCCTGGCCGGT
>DAOTZR010000022.1:0-6126 GCA_034434315.1 Anaerolineae bacterium | reverse complement strand
GTCCCCCCCGCTTGCGGGGGGATTAAGGGGGGCTACCCCGCGTGCGGGGGGATTAAGGGGGGCTACCCCGCTTGCGGGGGGACAAGGGGGGCAGCTCCGCAAACAGTGATGGAACCTATCCCACTGCCCTATAAATCAAAGGTCAAGAACAGCAGGGAGGCAAAGTAAAGGCGTTGCCAGGTGACGGCCATATCATGCAAGCAACGCAAACCTCACCAGACGGCTTTCAAACCAGGCGCGCCAGCGTTTGCATCCCCGGAAACTGCCCGGTCGTAAGATAAGGGCGCCCCGCAAGATCAGGGTCTCATGGGACATACGGCTGTAGGACAACTGCTACCAGTTGCCTTACAGCCATTAACCAACCCCAACGAGGGAACGCTTCCAAGCCGCGCCAGCAACCCGGGATTTACCCTGGACTTGACCAGACCTTCCCGACCGGTTGACCTGAGATACCATGAACGGCTCAAGCATAAAGTGGCACAAGCTCAATCTTGTGCTACTATAAACTCAAGGTTCAGGCTGAGCGAAAGGAGAAGGGGTTATGAAGCAAATCCTGTTACTCCGTCATGCCAAATCAAGCTGGGATGATGCAGAGCTGGATGACCTGGATCGGCCTCTGAACGAGCGGGGGAAGAAGCAAGGGCCGGCTGTAGGACTATGGCTACGCGAAAATGGTTGGACGCCGGAGCTTATCCTTGCCTCGCATGCGCTGCGCGCCCAACAGACGGCCTATGCTGTCGCCCAGGCCTGCGGCTATACCGGCCCGGTCCTCACCCGACCGGCGCTCTACCGAACCGACGCGCGGGCCTATCGCGAGGTAGCGCGTGCCCTGCTCGACCGCTATCGGCGTGTGCTGCTCATCGGTCACAATCCCGAAATCGAAGAATTCCTGGCGACCCTTATCCCCGCGCCGCCGCCGCTAAAAACAGCCACCCTGGCCGTGATCGCCCTGCCCATAGCGCACTGGAAAGAGTTGGACGAGGACACGCGCGGAGAGTTGCTCGCTTACTTCAAGCCTGAGATCTGAAAAGCGCCGATACAAGGAGCAGCGCCCCTGTCCGCGCAGCTAGGGCTCGTACAGGCGCGGATCCTGGGGCACGCCGTTGTAGCGGATTTCGTAGTGCAGGTGCGGACCGGTTGAGTTGCCCGTGGTCCCGCCCAGGCCGATGACCTGGCCCTGATAGACCGCATCGCCGCAATTGACCCAGATTTGATCGAGGTGGGCGTAGTAGGTGACGTAGCCATTGCCATGGTTGATTTTCACCAGGTTACCGTAGCCACCGCCCCACCCGGAGAAAACAACGACGCCGTTATCCGCGGCATAGACCGGATCGCCCAGCTTCAGGCCGTAGTCCAGCCCAATGTGAGTGGGTTTGCGCGGATCGTGAAAAGTCCAGCCGGAGACATAGCGCGAACCGGTGGGCAGGATGAAGTAGCCATTAGCGCCGGGGCCGCTTACGTTGACATTGCCACACGCACCGTAGCTCACAGGCGCCGAGCCTACCCCCGGACGATAACTGCCGGTGTCTGGCGGCGGGGTCGGCACCCAGGCCACTTCCGGCCCCTGACCGCCGGGCACGAACAGCATCTGCCCGATCTGCAAGGGCTCATCCGGGGCTACGTCGTTCCAGTAGTTGTAAAGCGCCTTTAACGGGACCTTGTAGCGCAAGGCGATGCCAAACAGGGTATCGCCTTCCTCCACAATGTGATAGACGCCATCTTCCGGCAGGATGTAGAGCGAAAGGCCTGGCTCAATCAACCAGGGGACATCTTGCAGAATTTCGCGGTTAGCCCAGACGATCGTTTCGGGGCTCAGGCCAAAGCGCAGGGCGATGCTGTAGACCGTGTCGCCTTCCTGGACGGTATAGGTGATGATTTCGCCGCGCGAACGGTCGGGGACATCGGTCTGCGGCATGGCCCGGCGCACCAGGGTGAAGGCCTCCAGCTCCGGCACAGGGTTTGGACGCGGGGCCGGAGTCACCTGGGGGCGGGCTGCCGTCGCCGGGCGCGTCGGCTCGGCGCGCGAAAGGACCGCGCCCCCGCCGATCAGGCTCATCAGCAGCACACCCAGCATCAGGCTAAGGTGCACGCCGTAACGGACCACAATAAAGCTGCTGTATTCAGCCGCTGCATCGTAAAGGTTCAAAAGCCATTGTTTCATACGGTGATTGTACCGCAAGAGCCAGGGGGCGTCAAGGGTTCCAAAACCGGAAGCACAGGACACGGATTATCCCAGAGGCAACGGATGTGCCCGGATTTAAAATCCATGGCTATCCGCCTCATCCGTGTTCACCCGTGTTCAAAAGTCCAAACCCCCTGAACACAACGAGAGGGAAGCATGGAGATCTGGGAAGATGGGCTGTTGTGGACCCCCGCAGGCGGCCTGCAGCCCGGCAGCCTGTGGTTGCGGGATGGACGCATTGCCGCTGTGGCGCTACGGCCTCAACCGAATTGGCTGGGCCGACGGCGCCGGCTCGACGGGGCGCTGGTCACACCCGGCTTCATTGATGTCCACATTCACGGCGCGGGCGGCGCAGACGCGCTGGATGGGACGCCGGAAGCGCTGGCGCGCATGGCCCTGACCCTGCGCCAACACGGCGTGAGGGGCTTTGTGGCCACCCTGGCCAGCGCACCGGCGGACGTCCTGGAAGCGGCCCTCAAGGCCTGCCAGGTCCCCCTTCCCCCCGAAGGGGCCAGCTTGCTGGGCGTGCACCTGGAAGGGCCGTACTTGGCGCCGGAGAAAGCCGGAGCGCAACCCCGCAGCGCCCTGCGACTGCCCGATCCGCGGGAATACGAGCGCTGGCTGGCGCACCCTCTGGTGCGCATACTCACCCTGGCACCGGAGCTGCCCGGAGCGGAGGCGCTCATCCGAACGGCGCACGCGCGCGGCATTCACGTGGCCCTGGGACACAGCCAGGCGGATGCCGGGCTGGCCCGCCGCGCCGCGGATTGGGGCGCGCGCGGCATCACGCACCTGTTCAACGCTCTGGCGCCGCTGCATCACCGTCACCCCGGCGCCGTAGAAGCCGCCCTGGATGACGACCGCTTCTCCCTGCAGCTCATTGCCGATGGGGTGCACGTCCATCCGCTCTGGCTGCACCTGACCCTGCGCCTGGCCGCCGGACGCACCGTCCTCATCAGCGATGCGATCCGCGCAGCGGGGCTGCCCGAAGGCGTGTACACCTTTGCCGGCCAGCGGATTACGGTCCGGGATGGTGCGGCGCGCCTGGCGGATGGGACGCTCGCCGGCAGTGTGACGCTGCTAGACGGCGCGCTGCGCTATCTGGTGCACCAGGTCGGCCTGCCCCTGGAGGCTGTGCTGCCCCTGATCACGTCCCATCCGGCGCGGCTGCTCGGCCTGGAGGACCTCTACGGACACCTAGCGCCCGGCGCCAGCGCCGACCTCACTCTGCTCGACCCGCATAGCCTGGAGGTGGTGAGCCTGTGAGGCGATTTGCAATCTTGTCCAGACGGCTATACTGTAAATACCCGCTGACAAGGAGCCGGTATGCCTGACATCTCTTTCGCCCAACCGACCACCCTGACCTGTGAGCGCTGATGACTATCTCCTACCACTTCTGGTGCAGCGAGGGCCTGGAGGCGCCGCAGGCCCTGCGTCAGGCGCAGATCTGGCTGCGGGACCTGTTCCACGATGAGCACAAAGCCGCCGTACTGGGAAGTCTGGCCCATCGCATGAGCGCTGCCGAAGCGCAGCGCATTTTCAGAGCCGTTCAGGTACGGGATTTTTCCCATCCCTACCATTGGGCGGCATTCAGTTACATTGGTTGGTGATGAGGAGGTAAAGCCCATGCCCAGAGATCTGCAACGCATTGACCCTACGGCCCAGGAGATTTATTACGCCGCTCGCCGGGTGCTCGATCAACTCCCGCCTGAAGAGCAGGAGAAATTGCGCCCGCTGTTGAAACGCGGGCAAGCGGATCCAGCTTCCACCGATGAGGTGTTAAAGCGCCTGAAAAGCCACTCCCAAATCCGCGAGTGGCTGCTGGCCGCCCTGTATCCGCCGCCGGAAGCCGCCACCCGCAGTTACGTCACCCTCCCTGGAGGTCCGGGGCCCATCCCCGTGCATAGCCTGTGGCGTTGCCCTCAATGCGGTTTTACCTGGCGCGTGCTGCGCAAGGGGCGCCCCGTCCCCCCCTGCCCCAGAGACGGCGCTACTTTAATCCTGGTCCAGAGTAAAGAATAAGGCCTATGATGAACAAATTCTGGGAAAGCCTGGGAGGTAACCTGGCCAGCGAATGGCTCCGGCGTGCCTTCAGCCCGGCCTTTCTTTTCTGGCTTGCGGGACTGGGGTTCTACATGCAGCGGTATGGTTGGCAAGGCCTGTGGAACTGGCTCCAGCAGCGCACCAGCGCCGAGCAGATCGCGCTACTGGTGTTGCTACTGCTCGGGCTGATTCTCTCCTCGCTGCTCACATCCCGTTGGCGCTTTGCCATGCTGCGCTGGATGGAGGGCTACTGGCCCTGGCCCATCATCTTCATCGGCAGGCCCCTGGCGCGCTGGCAGGCCTATCGCCTGAGCCAGGCGGAGAAGGCGCTCAACGCCCTCATGGAAAAGTCGGGTCCGCTGCCCTTCGATCAGGTGCGCCGACGCGGGGAGCTTGAGCTCTTCACCCATTACTTTCCAGCCGACCCCTCCGAAATCCTTCCGACCCGATTGGGCAACATCCTGCGCGCCGGTGAAACGGCCCCGACCTCAAAATACGGTCTGGATGCTTTTGTGTGCTGGCCGCGGCTATGGCCCCTGCTCCCCGACACCCTGCGCAAAGACCTGGAGACCGTTTACGAGCGCATGTTGACCCTGGCCGAAATCTGGGAAGCAGGCCTGTTGACGGCGTGCTGGGTCGCCTTCTCCTGGTGGGCGTTACCCCTGGCGTTGGTGTGGACAGCTCTGGCGTACCGTCTGCTGATCCCGGTGGCCATGACTTACGCCGACCTGTTGGAGACGGCGTTCGACCTCTATCGGCGCAAGCTGTATGAGACTATCGGCTGGCCCTTGCCCAATGTCGGCGAGGAGGAAATCGAGGCCGGCAAGCGCCTGAGCGAGTTCTTCTGGCGCGGGACTTTATAGCCGCCAGGACTGGGTAAACCGGCCTGGATGCCTCCAGGGGGTTAGTTTTTCGGTTGCTTTACCCTTTGACTTCAACGCTCGCTCAATAAGGGAAAGCGGGGGAATCCTGTCTGTTTCGCGCTCCTGTAGGCGTACCGACGTCCGCGTGGGTTTGGGAGAGGAAAGGGGTTGGGGGAGTGTTTTGCATGCCCGGCGCAGGATGAGTCCTGAGCCACTTAGTCAGCACCGGGCACGCCAATTTCCAGTCGACTTTCAATAGTTGACCAAAACCCCGATAAGCATATAATGAGGATCACTTGGCGCCACACCATTTGGGAAGGGAGTCATGGTAGATCTTATTCAAGCTAACAGTATCGGATTCGAGCTGGTCCATATCGCCGCCCAGACGTGCGAGTGTGGCGGGTCATACGTCATCAAATCCCAGCAGTTGCTGGAGCTGAATGGCGAACCGATTGACCGGATCCGGGCCGTGTGCGAGCGCTGCGGCAGCGAGCGCATGTTCTTCTTCGCCGTGCATAGCTTCTACAATCAGCCCGAAAAATACGGTCGTTTCGAAGCCACCGAAGCGGCCTTCCGCGAAGCGCTGGCCGCTATCCATGTCCAGGACTGGGACACAGCCGAAGCCTTACTCCGCCGCGTGCTGGATCCGGTTGAGGGTGAACCGGCCTTTGGCTGGGCCCACTATCATCTGGGTATGGTCCTGCTGGTGCTGGAACGCTATGAAGAAGGCCTGGCGCACATCCAACTGGCGCTGCGCCTGAATCCGCGTGAGACGGAATTTTACCGGGGCCTTTCCAAGGCCTACACCCTGTTGGGACGCATGGATGAGGCTCTGGAAGCCCAACGTCAACAGGCCGAATTGACCCTGAGTCGCGCTCAGGCCGAGCAGGAATATCTTAAAGCCCAGGAATCGGAGGCTTCGCATGAGTCTTGAAATCACGGTTGCCGAAACGCCCAAAGAACGGCGCGAGTACATCACCTTCCAGTGGCAGGTTTACCGCGGCGATCCCTATTGGGTCCCGCCCCTGCTTTCCGAAC
>DAOTZR010000021.1:0-12214 GCA_034434315.1 Anaerolineae bacterium | reverse complement strand
GCCCCCCACCCCCCGTCGCCATCCACCATCGCCTACCCGCCGCTTACCCGCCAGTAGATGGGCCAGGGCAGCAGATTAACCGACTACTTGCCATGCGCCACCTTGTGATACAATGAGAACGGAGGCGCTATGCATCGGTTGTGGGCCATTGCTCATAAAGAAGTGCTACACATTCTGCGCGACCGGCGCACCCTGGTTATCATGTTTCTCATGCCCCTGGTCCAGCTCTTCCTGTTGGGCTATGCCGCCACCACCACGCTGGAGCATGTCAATCTGGCGGTTTTGGATGCCGACCACAGCCCTCAAAGCCGGGCGCTGCTGGCCAGTTACCAGGCCTCGGATTTGTTCGTGCTCCGCTATCAGGTCACCAGCGAGGCTGAATTACGCAAGCTGATGGATCGCGGTGCCGTGCGCGCCGGCCTGCTCATCCCCCTGGGATTTGGCGCGGCCATGCTCAGCGGGAAACGCACCTCCCTCGCCTTGATAGTGGACGGCAGCGACCCCACCATCGCCAACACCATCCTGAGTGGCGCTCTGCAAATCACCCAGGTTTACAACCTGCATCTGCTGCAAACCCACCTGGGCCCGACGTTGAACAAGGCCATGCCCCTGGAGCTACGCCCCCGCATCTGGTACAACCCTTCCCTGCGCAGCGTCGTCTTCATGATTCCCGCTTCCATGGCGATGATTTTGTTCGTCCTCACCATGATGCTCACCGCCCTGGCCATCGTGCGTGAACGCGAGCGCGGCATGTTTGAGCAGCTCCTGATTACGCCCATGCGCCCCTTCGAGTTGATCGCGGGCAAAATTCTACCCTACACCCTGGTAGCCCTCTTCAACCTGCTGGAAGTGCTGGCGCTGGGCGTCTACTGGTTCGGCCTGGAAATCCACGGCAGCGTCACCCTGCTTATCGGCCTGGCGCTCTTTTTCCTGATTACGCCGCTGGGCCTGGGCCTGCTCATCTCCACCCTGGCCAACACCCAACAAGAAGCCATGCTCCTGGTGTGGTTCATCACCCTGCCGGCCATCTTCCTGGGCGGCTTCATTTTTCCGATCGAGGCCATGCCCGCGGGCCTCCAGGCCCTCAGTCGCCTGATTCCCCTGCGCTACATCCTCACCGTCTTCCGCGCCATTGTGCTTAAAGGTGCGGACCTATCCATCCTGCAACAGGAAGTTCTGACCATGGCCGGGTTCAGCACCCTGGTACTCCTCCTTGCCATCCGCCGCGTTCACCATGAGCTATAAACCTGCCCTGCTCCCCAACCACCCCCTCGCATCCGATGCGGCGCCGGTTGTTATCCGCACCGAAGCGTTGAGTCGCTCCTTCCAGCGCGTGCGCGCCGTCCGGGAGGTCACGCTTAGCGTTTACCGCGGGGAAATTTTCGGCCTGATCGGGCCGGATGGGGCCGGCAAAACCACCCTGCTGCGGATGCTCACCGGCGTCCAGCGCCCCAGCTCCGGCCAGGCGCAGGTCCTCGGCTACGACCTCTGGACGCAAAGCCAGGCCCTCAGCCCCTTCATCGGCTACATGCCCCAGCAGACCCACCTCTACCCGGACCTGAGCGTGGCCGAAAATCTGGACTTTTTCGCTGCCCTGTACAACGTCACGAAGAAAGAGCGCCAGGAGCGCATGGCGCGCCTGTTGGAGTTTGCCCGGCTGGCCCCCTTTCGGGGCCGCCGCGCTGGTCAACTCTCCGGCGGCATGCAGCGAAAACTGGCCCTGGCCTGCACCCTCATCCACCAGCCCCACCTGCTGTTCCTGGACGAACCCACCACCGGCGTGGACCCGGTATCACGGCGCGAATTCTGGGAACTCCTGGGCGAACTCAACCTCCAGGGCATGACCATCGTCATCTGCACCCCCTACATGGACGAAGCCGAGCGCTGCACGCGCATCGCCATGCTGGACGAAGGCCGTCTGATCGCCTGCGACACGCCCGACGCGCTGCGAAGTTCCATTCCCGGCGACATGCTCGAACTCCGCACCCAGCCGCTCCTGCCGGCCCAGGCTTTGCTGGAGCGCGCCCCTGGCGTGTACGAAGTCCAGCTTTACGGGGACTTACTGCATGTTTTTGTGGATGATGCGGGCCGTCGCGTGCCGGAGCTGGTCGCGTTATTGGAACAGGCCAACATTGCGCTGGTCTGGCAACGCCGCGCGCGGCCGCATCTGGACGAGGTCTTCCTGCATCTGCTGCGACATAAGGAGTCGGCCCCATGAAACCCGCCGTATACGTCGAAAACCTGGTCAAGCGTTTTGGCACCTTCACCGCCGTGAACGGCATCAGCTTCCAGGTCGCGCCCGGCACCATTTTCGGCTTCCTCGGTCCCAACGGCGCCGGCAAAACCACCACCATCCGCATGTTGCTGGGGCTGTTCGTTCCCACTGCTGGACGCATCCGCGTTCTGGATTACGACATCCCCCGCCAGGCGCGGGCGATGCGGCGCGATACAGGCTACATGTCGCAAAAATTCAGCCTCTACCGCGACCTGACCGTCAACGAAAACCTGGACTTCTACGGCACCATTTACGGCCTGCGCGGTTCCCGACTCCGCGAGCGCAAAGCGCAAGTCCTGGACCTGACGGGCCTGACCCGACAGGTCCACACACCCGCCGCGGCCCTGTCCGGAGGCTGGAAACAACGCCTGGCGCTGGGTTGCGCCGTCCTGCACGAGCCGAAACTGCTCTTCCTCGATGAGCCGACCGCGGGCGTTGATCCCGCATCCCGCCGAAAATTCTGGGATCTCCTATACGCCCTGGCCGATGCCGGTACCACAATTTTTGTCACCACGCATTACATGGACGAGGCCGAGCGCTGCCACGAACTGGCCCTCATCATGGAGGGCCGGCTGGTAGCCCAGGGCGCGCCCGGCGCCATCAAAACCACGGCCATGCAGGGGGAGGTGCTGGAAATCGAATGCAGCGATCACGCCCAGGCCCTGCAACTCCTGCGCACCAGCGGCCTGTGTCACGAAGTCGCCCTGTACGGGACGCGCCTGCACGCCATCGTCCCCTCTGCCACAGCCGCACTCCCCGCCCTGCGCGACCTTCTGGCGCAGGCCGGCTTAAGCATCTTCACGCTTGAGCCCATCCCTCCCTCGCTAGAGGATGTTTTCATTTCCCTGGTTCGGGCCAGCCAGCCCGGCTCTCCGGACCCACCAGCGCCCTGAGCCGTTTGGAAACGCAAGGAGGAAACCATGAAACCTCTGATTTCGGGCAGTCTTATCCTGATACTCCTGGTCCTGAGCGGCTGCGCTTCCGTCCAGGCCGCGCGGGAACCGAGCTACACCTGCACCGGCTTTGTCGAAGCCGAAACGATCGACATCGCCAGCCCGACCGGCGGGCGCGTCATCGCGCTCCCCTTCAGCGAAGGTGATCGCGTCCAGGCCGGGGATGTGCTGGTCCACCTGGATGACCGCCTGGCCCAACAGCAGCTCATCCAGGCGGAAGCGCAGGTCGCCGAGGCCCAGGCCCGGCTGGACCTGGCGCGCGCCGGCGCCACGCCCGAACAACTCGACGCCAGTGCGGCCCTGGTCGCTCAGGCCAGCGCCGCGCGCGCCGGCGCCTGTCGCATCGCCGAGCTGGCTCAACAGCTCGAAGAGAACCCGCAGGACCTGAACCGTCAGATCAGCGCGGCTCAGGCGCAGGTCCGCGCCGCCGATGCGGCTTACCGCGCTGCTCTGGCGCTGCGCGAAGCCGCTGCCAAAGGTCTCCAGCGCTACGAAGAACTCGAAGCGGAATACGGCCATGGCCCGGTCCTCTATCCCATCTACACCGGTGACGCCGCCCAACTGGACCAGCTCCCTCCGGCCGTCCGTCAATACCTGGAGGAGCATCCCGGTCCGGTAGAAACCCGGCTAGGGGATTACGTCATCATCCGCCAGGCTACCCAAATCACGGTGTCGCAGTACGTCACCGTCACCCTCCCCGTCGAAGTCAAAATTGCCCCGGCCCAATACGAAAAAGCCGAAGCCGGGGTTAAAAGCGCCGCAGCCGCCCGCGATGGCACCCGCAGCGTCCTGGCCTTGCTGTACGAGCTGCGCGACAACCCCACCAGCATCCGCACCCAGGTCCAACAGGCGGCCCTGCAATGCCAGATCGCCCAGGGGAACGAAGCCGCTGCCCTGGCGGCCCTGGATGGCCTGCGCAGCGGCGCCACCACGGAAGAGCTGGCTGCCCTCGAAGCCGCCCTCAAGCTGGCCCAGGCCCAATCCCAGCAGGCCCAGATCGCCCTGGAGCACCTGACGCTCCGCGCGCCCCAGGCCGGCCTGATTCTGGAGCGCACCATCGAGGTCGGCGAGCTGGCTCTACCCAACGCCACCCTGCTCACCCTGGCCGACCTGGATACAGTGTACGTCACCCTCTATGTCCCCAACGCCAATCTGGGGGCTATCAACATCGGTCAAAGGGTAAGCGTCCATCCTGAAGGCCAGCCCGAAACGGAGCTGAGCGGCGAGGTCATTGCCATAGGGACCGAGGCTGTTTTCCCGCCCGCCAACGTGCCCCAACCGGACGAGCGGGCCGCCCTGGTTTTCGAGGTGCGCGTCCGCATCCCCAACCCCGATCAGCGCCTGCGTCCCGGCATGAGCGTGCAGGTCACCTTTGGGCCGGCTTCATAACGCAGGCTACCTTGCAGGGCAACTGCTTTGCAGTTGCCCTGCAAAAGTTGGAGCTACCCCCAAACCCTCGATCGGGTATAATAATCTCAGCATAGCTTTTTCCACAACTTTCAAGGAGGTGAACCTATGGAGTACCGTCGTGTTGGCCGTTCAGGACTTAAAGTGAGCAGCATTTCCCTGGGTGCCTGGCTCACGTATGGCGGATCGGAGGATAAAGCCACTACGCTGGAATGCATCAAAGCCGCAGTGGATCACGGCATCAACTTCATTGATCTGGCCGATGTATATGCGCGGGGCGAGGCCGAGCGCATCGTCGGCGAGGTGATCCGCGAGCTGGGCCTGCGGCGCCAGGACCTGGTGATCTCCAGCAAGGTCTTCTGGCCCATGAGCGACGCCGTCAATGACCGCGGATTAAGCCGTAAACACATCATGGAATCCATTCACAATTCCCTGCGCCGGCTGCAGATGGACTACCTGGACATGTACTTCTGCCATCGCTTCGACCCCGAAACGCCGGTAGATGAGGTCGTGCGCGCCATGGATGACCTGGTGCATCAGGGCAAAATCCTCTACTGGGGCACCAGCGTCTGGAGCGCCGCGCAAATCGAGGAAGCCGTTGGCACGGCCCGCGCGCTGAATGCCTACCTGCCGCAGGTCGAGCAGCCGCGCTACAACATGCTCGACCGGCACATCGAAGCCGAAATCATCCCCACCTGCGCCCGGAACGGGATTGGCCTGGTCGTCTGGAGCCCTCTGGCCCAGGGCCTGCTCACCGGAAAGTACAACCAGGGTATCCCGGAGGACAGCCGCGCTGCGCGGAGCCGCTGGCTGGAAGGCGACATGACCGAAGCCAACCTCAACCGCGTGCGCCGGCTGACGGCCCTGGCCCAGGAAGCCGGCCTGACCATGTCTGAAATGGCCCTGGCCTGGGTCCTGCGCCGTCCGGAAATCAGCTCGGCCATCACCGGGGCCACCAAACGCGCTCACGTCGAAACCAATGTGAAAGCAGCAGAGATCAAGCTCAGCGCGGACCTGCTGGAGCAGATCGAGGCCATTCTGAACAGCTAGGGGTTTTGTCTGCCAGGATTTTACGCTTTCGGTCGTCTTACCCCTCTCATTCTCCACTCCCCGCTCTCCCCTTGCAGGGAAGAGCGGGGAGTTAGTAACTCCCCCCCTGATGGGACATCTTGCGTCTGAAAGAACACCCTGCACCGTTTCCGTTATCCCGACGGGAAACTCGGCCCTGGTCATCCTCCACCCCCCTGGGACGTCCCTACGGGTTTCTCGATCGGCGTAGCCGCAGGCCCAACGCGACAATTGCAATCACCGCGGGCTGTGCCGTTGTGGCGTAGGATAAATCCTGCCCCAGGAACAGGATGCTGAACGTTAACAGTTTAACCGGGTAGCAGCTCCGTTCAGGGCGAAATCCCCTGGCGTCGCCGATTAAAAGGGTATACCCCCTACAACTGGGGCGCCTGCGCCGACGCATGACCTGCTCGGCGCAGGCCGACCGAGAAACCAGCGGACGTTTCGTCAGTTCGCGGGTGTCAATTCGCGGACGTCCCGTCCGTATATACGGATGCGCTCCCAGGCCGTCCTGAGATCGTGGCACATCAGCCCCACAAGGTTTGAAACAGCGCCAGACTTATAACTTCTTGTGACAAATAACACGGCGGGTAACGCCATTTGTCACTTTGCTTTCCTAAGCAAAGTATTATAATCAAAGTGTCTGTGAGAGATGCAGTCTCGTATCTCCTCCTTTCCTTGGTGAGAGACGCCCCGGTTTCCCCCCACCGGGGCGTCTCGCTTTTCCAAAACCCCATTTGCGTGTATCATCAAAGATACATTCCAAAGTTGGAGGAGGCAAGAATGGCCCAAATTTTCCTGGATACCGCCAAAATCGAAGAAATCCGCAGCGCCGTGAGCTGGGGCGTCGTGGATGGCGTCACCACCAACCCCACCCTGATGATGCAGGCCGGCACCGCCGACCTGAAAACCCAGACCCTGCAAATTGTCGAGCTGGTCAAGGGGCCGGTGAGCGCGGAAGTGGTCAGTCTGGACGCGGAGGGCATGATCGCCGAAGCGCACGACATCCTTTCCTGGTCCGAGCATGTTTTTGTCAAAATCCCCATGACCCCCGAAGGGCTGAAGGCCATGAGCGTGATTTCCCGCTGGCCCAACGGACGCATCAACGCCACCCTGATTTTTTCGGTCAACCAGGCCATCCTGGCAGCCAAAGCGGGAGCCAGCTACGCCTCGGTTTTCGTCGGGCGGCTGGATGATGCCGGCCTGGACGGGATGGAGGTCGTGCGTCAGGTGCGGGAAGTGTTCGACCTCTACGGGCTGGACTGCAAAGTCCTGGCGGCCAGCATCCGCCACACGGCCCACGTAACCCAGGCCCTGCTGGCCGGCGCGGACATCATCACCATGCCCTACGGCGTCCTGCAAAAGATGATCCACAGCCCCTTCACCGATGCGGGCATGGAACGCTTCATGGCCGACTGGGCCAAGGTGGCAGGGAAAGCTTAGTCGCATTTCACTGGTGAGCGCAACCGCCGCTTCCCCCTCGCACCCGACCTCACGCTGGGCCAGACTGCTCCAGGAAGCACAGGCACTCCGGGTTCTCTGGCGCCTGGTTCCTTTCCTACGCGAGGAAAGGCTCCGGGCCCTGGGGGCCTTGAGCGCCATGCTGGCAGGCGCCGGCGTGCAGCTCCTCATCCCCCACCTGATGCAGCGCATCCTCGACGAGGGGATAGCGCAGGGGCGAGAGGATCGAGTGCTGGCCCTGGGGGCAGGGCTGCTGGGATTGGGCCTGGCCCGCGCCGGCCTGGCTGCGGCGGAGCTGCTGCTCAGTGCGTACGTGACCGAAAGCACGGCACGCCGGCTGCGCCTGAGCCTGTACGCTCGCCTGCAACGTCTGGCCTTCAGCTTTCACGACCAGGCCCAGACCGGACAACTCCTGACGCGCCTGGTCCAGGACATCAACCTGATCCGCGACTTTCTGGGGAACACCCTGCTGAGCCTGCTGGCGGCCCTGCTCCTGCTGCTGGGCAGTCTGGTGTTCATGGCCTACGCCCAACCGCCGCTGGCGCTCCTCACCCTGGCCCTGGCGCCGCTGGCGGCTCTGATTTACGCGGTTTTCTTCGTTCTGGCACGGCCCCTTTTTCATCACAATCAACACGTTTTGGCTGATGTGACCACCGTGCTCCAGGAGAATTTGAGCGGGATACGGGTGGTCCGGGCCCTGGTGCGGCAGGACGAGGAGCGCCGCCGTTTCGCCCAGGCCAGCGCCGCTTTACGCGACCAACAGCTCCGCATCGGACGGCTGACGGCGCTGCTGTTCCCGCTTTTTGGCCTTGTGGCTAATCTGGGCACCCTGGGCATCTGGTGGGTGGGCGGTCTGCGCATTATGGCCGGGGCCATGACGGTAGGCCAACTGGTAGCCTTTAGCAACTATCTGTTGCTGGCCCTGGGGCCTTTGTTCATGCTGAGTTCACTGATGCTCTCCCTGGCACGGGCGGCCACAGGCGCCGAACGGCTCTTCGAGGTGCTCGACGCGCCCGACACCTTGCCCGAAGCCCCAGACGCTTACCCTCTGCCGCCACTGCGTGGCGCAATTCGCTTCGAGCATGTCTGGTTCCGTTACTTTCCCCATCAGCCCTGGGTATTGCAGGACGTGAGTTTTTGCATCGCGCCGGGACAGAAAGTGGCGCTAGTCGGCACAACCGGCGCGGGCAAATCCACCCTGGCGAATCTCATCCCACGCTTTTACGACCCGACCCTGGGGCGGGTGCTGGTGGACGGCCACGATCTGCGCGCGGTGACCCTGGCCTCACTACGGCAACAAATCGGCATCGTGATGCAGGACACGCTGGTGCTGAAGGGGCGCGTGCGCGACGTGATTGCCTTCGGGCGCCCGGAGGCGTCCCTGGAGGACATCATGGCAGCGGCGCAGGCGGCGCAGGCCCATGAGTTCATCCTGCGCCTGCCGCAGGGCTACGATACGCCCATCGGCGAGCGCGGTGCCACCCTTTCGGGCGGTCAGCGGCAGCGTCTGGCCCTGGCCCGCGCGCTGCTCATCGAGCCGCGCCTGGTGATTCTGGACGATGCCACTTCGCAACTGGATGGGGAGACTGCAGGCCTGGTCCAACAGGCGCTGGAGCGCCTGCTGGCAGGGCGCACGGCCCTGATTATCGCCCAACGCGCGGCTACCCTGCGCCAGGCCGATTGGATCTTGATGCTGGATCAAGGGCGGCTGGTCGCCCAGGGACGCCATGAGGATTTGCTGGAGCATCAGGCTTTGTACGCCTGGCTGTACTACGAGTATCTGGAGCAAGACTGAATGGATCGAACCGCATCCGCCCCCACCCTTTGGCGGCAACACGCGCTGCGGACGCAGGCACCGGCGCTGATGCTGGTGGTGTTGCTCCTGTTGGGCAATGGCGGACTGCAGCTCCTGGCGCCCTATCTCACCGGCCTGGCCATTGATCGCTATATTCTCCCCGGTGTGCGCGCGGGATTTTCGCAGTTCATGCTGCTCCTGCTCGGCGTGTACCTGGCCACCTGGCTCACCCGTGCATTTGCGACCTGGAGCACCAGCCGGATGGGACAGGCGCTGCTCTACGACCTGCGCACGGCGCTTTTCGAGCATCTCCAGGCCCTGCCGCTGGCCTTTTTCGATACGCACGCGAACGGGGATGTGATCGCACGGATGCTGGATGACAGCGAAACGGTCCAGACCCTGCTGAGCGAGGGGTTGACCCAGGCGCTGAGTCAGGGGGTCCTGGCGCTGGGGTTTCTGGGGGCCATGCTGTGGATTCAGCCCGGGCTGGCGCTGGCGATGCTGATCCTGGTCCCCTTGCTGCTGGCCTGGTCGGGGTGGCTGCTGCCGCGCCTGCAGCGGTCCTATCAACGGGTGCGTGAGCTTTCCGGGCGGCTCGAAGCCGAGTTCCAGGAGGACTTGAGCCATGTGCGCCTGGTCCAGGCCTTTGCGCAAGAGTCACAGATCGAGGCGCGGGTAGCTTCCCTGACACAGGAGAGCATGACGGCGAACCTTTCGGCGCAGCGTTGGCAGGTGTTGCTCAGCTCCGTGCCGGCGGTTTTGAGCACGGCAGGGATAGCCCTGGTGCTCTGGCTGGGCGCGATGCGGATCCAGCAAGGGCACCTGAGCCTGGGGGCGCTGGTGGCTTTTCTGGGGTATGAACGGCGCTTCTTCCCTCTGTTGCAAAGCCTGGTAGGCCTGGCAGCTTACACCCAGCAGGGCCGGATCGCCTGGCAACGGCTGCGCCTGATCTGGGACACGCCGGCGGAAGTCCAACCGGCCCAGGCGCTGCGGTTGAGCGAGGTGCGCGGCGAGCTGGCCTTCGAGGGGGTGAGCTTTGGCTATGGCGACACGCCGGTGCTCCAGGATGTCAGTTTCTGCATTGCGCCGGGGCAGCGCGTGGCGCTGGTCGGGCCGACAGGGGTGGGAAAAACCACGCTCATCAATCTACTGCTGCGTTTCTACCAGCCGCAACGGGGACGGATTCTGCTGGATGGATACGACTTGAGCATGCTGGACGCGGCGGACCTGCGCCGCCATATCGGCCTGGTCCTGCAGGAGCCGTTTTTGTTTGCGGGGAGCATTCTGGATAATCTGCGTTACGCCCGACCCGAAGCCAGCCGGGACGAGATCGAAGCCTTGATGCAGGAGCTGGGGGTCGAAGCGTGGATTCGCAGCCTGCCCGAAGGTTATGCGACGCGCATCGGCGAACGGGGCGTCACCCTGAGCCAGGGGCAGAAGCAGCTTCTGGCCATAGCGCGCACGCTGCTGGCCCATCCGCGCCTGCTGGTGTTGGACGAGGCGACCGCGCATGTGGACCGCCATACCGAGCGCCTGATCCACCAGGCTTTAGAACGCCTGATGGAAGGGCGGACTACCTTGATGATTGCTCATCGGCTGAGCAGCGTGAAAGATGCGGACTTGATTCTGGTGCTACGCGAGGGAAGGCTGGTGGAGCAGGGGACGCACGCCGACCTTATGGCCGCGCGGGGCTGGTACTGGCAGGCCTGGCAGGAAGCCGGCTCGCCATAAACACGGCTTCCTGCATGACCTGCGGCCCCTATTCCCCAAACCTGAGGCCGAACGCCCCTAACATTACCAGCTTATTTCAAACTCGTCGGTGTTCTTTCCCTGGCTCAGTTGCGCTTCCAGGGGCACAACCTGGAACCAGGTGTTGCCCGGCTTAAGGGGCAGGGGTTGTCCTTGAGCATCGGTGAAGGTGAGCATCTCATCGCGTGCGTTGCGCACCCAGCGCCCACGGTACATCTGCCCATCGCGGAACAGCAGAATGTCCCCACTACCCATCAGGTTGACAGCGATGGAGCGATGGTTGAAGGCGTCCTCGATAATGTCGGTTTCCCGGTGTTCGGCGAAGAGCACGATGACGTTGGCGGCGCGAATCGTTTCGCCGGTGAGGGCGTCTTGGTGGGGCTGGCCGGCGATGCTGCGCAGCCACCAGCCGTGAGCCGGGTC
Source organism: Anaerolineae bacterium (assembly GCA_034434315.1). Taxonomy (GTDB): domain Bacteria; phylum Chloroflexota; class Anaerolineae; order B4-G1; family SLSP01; genus DAOTZR01. The sequence goes on along the minus strand of DAOTZR010000021.1, from coordinate 1,083 downwards.
ATATTCCCAGCCCGCGGGGCAATAGGTGGGCAGATAGGCCACGTTCACGAACCGGGCCGGCGTTCCTCCCGCGGGTGGCTGGGGATCGAAGGCCACGGTTTTCCGGTAGGTGGGACGTCCCAGGCCACGTTGTACAGCCAGGTTCCACAGGGCTTTGGGATCAACAAACAAGGTATGTTCGACTGCCACATTCGGAATCGCCATCCGGTAAAAATAAGGCTTACCCAAATCGGGCACAATCTGCGTGGGGTACAGGTCCGAAGCGCTGTAGCGCTCCCATACGCCATGGCTGGAACCGGAATACGCGAACATGGCCTGATACATGGCCGGGATCTCCAGATCAATCAGGCGCCCGCTGCGCACAGACCCCACCCGTTCGGGGGTGTTGCCGTAGAAAACGGCGGTAAAGCGCGTGATACGCCCTTCGGTGATGTGCTCGAAAACCAGGTCCGCGGCCTGGAGACCGCTCTGGGGACGGGTCTCTTTGGAGTTGGAGATTTTAATCGCCAGAGGCACCCGGTCCAGGGCGGCCTTGTCCTCCACCGGTAGGCCGGTGAGGGGGTTGATGGTGTCCGGAAGAGGCGTCGGCGTTGGGGGCGGCACGGGCGTGGCCGTGACAGGTAATGGCGTCGCCGTAAGGACAGGTGTCGCCGGCGCCGCGGTCGGGCCGGGCGTCTCCGGGGTCGCGGTAGGCGTCGCGGTTGCGGAGCGGCCACAGCCCTGGAGAATGAGCGCCAGGCCAATTAAAGCCAGGACGGCGCTCAAGGTCAGTAAACTGATCCAACGTTGTTTGCTCATCTTTGATTCTCCTTAAGCTTTTTTAAAGTTTTTGTCAAGGGTTCAGTGGCATGACGTTACTGGCCGGTCTGTAAGCCTCCCAGGACATACTGAGCCATCAACAGGTCCGTGAGCGCTTCAATCGGCGCATGATCGTCGGTGAGGACCATCCCATCGAAGGCGATGGGCGTCAGATGGTTCAGGGCGCTCTGCGCTACCTGCTGCAGGGCCGGGTGCTGCAACAGGTGCGCGTTGGCCTGGAAGTCACTCACCTGCGAGGGCTGGCGGGTAGCGACGACGATGGCG
>DAOTZR010000020.1:0-14146 GCA_034434315.1 Anaerolineae bacterium | reverse complement strand
CCGGGGAAGGACCAGGCCGAAAGGCGCGGCACGGCCAACCATAGCAGGCTCTGGACGCTCAGCAGGCCCGCGAGGAGCAGGGGCCGTACCCTTTCCTGTCGGGCCCAGGGCAGGTATGTGAGACTGAGATAGCCCATCAGGGCTATACCTGTGAAAAGACCAAGCCACAATGTCATAGTCACTCCATTTCAAGGCGATTATACCACAAGCGCGCAGGTCTCGACTGTCAGCGCTTCCCCGTGCATGGCCTGCAGGTCGCTGTGAGCGGCGGAACGGGTTCCGGCGTGAGGCGCGGCTCGATGGCGCTGGCCGGGCCGCCCCCCGGCTAACGCCTGGCCGGTGCCGTGCGGGGCCGCATCCTTTTCCCTGAAAGCCAGCTTTACTCCAGGCCGGTGATGGCAAGGGTAACGGGGTGTTCCACGCTGAATTCGAACCGGGCTTTGCTTTTGGCGTGCGGCGCCAGTTTGATGGTCCAGTGCAGTTCCCCCTGAGGCTTTTCTTGAGCCAGAGGGGTGCTGGTTTCCAGTCTCACTTTGATTTGTTCGTGCCGGGCGTAGGGGATCTGGTCGCATAGTTCGATGGTCGCCGGCCTATCAAGCAGGTTTTCCAGGGTGATTTCGTAGCCTATGCGCAGGCGTCGGCGGTCGCCCAGGACGCGCTTATCCACCTCGTAGAGGGTGAGTTTGCGCTCTACTTTGAGGCGATCTTCAGTCCCCAGGGGCAGGTCGCAGGTTCCCTCTGGGGGCAGCAGGGCAAGTTGGGTGCGTCCAACGAAGCTATCATCCCAGAACAGGCTGGCCGTGCCGGGTAGCCAGGTGTAGGGGCTGTGGTTGATGATGTGGGCTCGCCGGTAGACGGACAGGTCGAGTTTGGGGATGCTCAGGTAGGCAAGTTCGGGTTTGAGTTCGAAACGCGCCACCGTCACTTTGCGCACGGTTCCATCGGGGGGGACGGTGACGGACACGGGTAGACGGTAGGTGATCGCGGTGAGGTTTTCGACGACGTGCGCCTGGACTTCTTCCAGGCTGGTTTCGGTCATGGGGGTAGCCAGGGCCTCTTCGCCGGCTGGACCGGCGGCCCGCATGAGCATCGGCATGCGCGGGGGTTTACGTTCGTCCAGGGGCCAGGGTTTGAGTTCGGGCAGGCTCAGGTCGCTGACGGGGCGGGCCGTGGAGAGGGTGAGGGTGACGTCGTCCCAGGCTTCGCCGGTGCGCTGTTCTACCTGGCTCAGGTAGGTGACTTCCAGGTGCTCGGCGGCGGTCAGGCGCAGGTCGTAGAAAGGGGTCCAGCTCGCATCAGGGACGGTGTAGGAAAGGGCAAGGGTGAGGGTGCCGGGCTGGGGCAGGTCTACGGTGACCCAGGCGCGGTATTGTTCGCGCGGACGGGATTCGGCGTATTGGCGGTATTCTTCAGTGAGTTGGGTCAGGCGTCGTTTGAGGGTGCGTTCTTCCGCTTCGGCGCTGATGAGGGCAGCGCTCAGTTCCTGGGCGTGCGTCCGGAAGTGCTGGAGGGTCTGGAAGTGGGCGTCAGGGTCGAGTTTGCCCAGGGCCAGCGCCGCCGCGAAACGGTCGCCGGCTTTGAGGGTGGCTGCAAGTGAATCGCGTTCGATTTGCAGCCATTGTTTGCGGGCCTGGAGCTCGTTCAGGGCATCCTGGGTGGCTTCGATTTGGGTTTCCAGGTGGCGCAGGTGTTCGGCGGGGGTGGTGCTGAAGAAGATGTGTTGGACGTCGGTGCTCATCAGGCGGGCGCCGGCGACGCCGCGCGCGTTGACGCGCAGGGAGTCCACTTGGAGTTTAAGCGGCAGGTCGGAGACTTCCAGGGTGTGGATCCCGGCTTCCAGGGTCACGCTGCCGGTGCGGGTCACACGCGCGCCCTGGGAATAGACGACAACATCGGTGATTTTTGTGGTGATGTCCATTGGGCCTCCTTGGTTGCCCTTGTGATTGCTCCTATGGGGTAACGATGCCTGCGGCATACAGGGCCTGCCAGATGCGTACATCATTGCGGCGATCCTGGCCTTGAAATCCCTCCGGTGATTCGGGGTAGCCGGTGGCAATATGCAGGGTGAGAGTTGTAGCCAGAGGCAGCAGGTCAATGACAAGGCCCGGGTAGCTGCGGGAGATGTACGAAGCCCAGAAGACGCCGGTGTAGATGGGCGCTTCTCCCACGCAGACGACAAAAGGCGTGCCGACCAGGTCCAGGGCTACCAGGCGCTGGGCGGCTTTGGGCTTCAGCGTGAGGGTGTGTGTGGCCCAATCGTAGTGTTCCAGGTCTTGTTGATCAAGCAGGATTTCATCGGTGCAGGTGAAATCTGTGGGTTCAGCGGTGACCAAAGTGTCTATGCTGCGATCGGTATTTAGTTGGCGCAAGGTCCAGGGCGCGGCAGACGGCGTATTTGTCACGCGCGCGCAGGCGCTCAGCAACAGCAGAGGCAACAATATCAGGCGGCGCATCAGGTACCTCTTTCGTCCAGCATGCGCAGGGTGAGCGGGCGGCGTTCCAGGTTATAACTCACCAGGTAATCCAGACTGCGCTGGAGTTCTTCCGCCGTGGCCGGAGCCATGGGGAGTGCATCCAGGCTGGCGTAGGGCCGTTGTTGCAGGGCCTGGAGCCAGGAGAGAGCGCTGGGGGAAAGGGCGCGAACGCCGTGACTGAGGCGTTGGTGCGTGTAGCAACGCGGACACAGCGCGCCGCCCTGTTCCGGAGCCAGGCCGTAAGGCGGATCGTCCGGGCGGGGATGGAGCGGGGCAAGGCAAGGACGCCCGCCCTCTTCGCCCACGCAGGTGTGCCATTCAGGGCGGAAGCCGGCCTGGTCCAACAGGCGCAGGCTGGTCCAGTGAGCGGCGCGTGCCGGGTCTTGGGCCTCATCGAGTAGCGCCAGCCCCGTGGTGACCAACCGGTAGAGTGCCGCATCGCTTTCTTCGGGGAAGAAGCGCAAGACCAGTTCGGCCAGGTAGCGCGCCCAGGTGCCGCGGATGAAGTCTTCCCGTAAGGGGAGGTGCGCGACGATGAGTTCGGCCTGGCTGATAACATCCCAGCCCTGGCGTGCCCGCGCCACGAGGACGCGCGTTTCGCAGAACAGCTCCAGGTGTCCAGCCTTGCGCGAGCGCGGTTTGCGGATGCCCGGCGCAATCAACTCCAGGCGGCCCTGAGGGGTAAGCAACGTCACCAGGCGATCCGCCTCGCGGTGATCGCGCCGGCGCAGGATTACGCCTTCCAGAGTGTAAAGCCGACTTTGAGCCATGGTCCCCTGCTGTGAGTTATTCCCTGCAATTAAGTATACTGCGAAAGGAGCGAGAGACCAAACAGGCATGATGGGTAACGGTCTATTTTTTGCGCTAAACTATGGCCAATTTTTTTATCACATCCAGAGACGCAGGATACAATGATGTATGGCGAGGCAACGTTGGACGAAATTTATGAACGTTAATTGGGTAATGGCTGGGTAGTCGAATGGGAGGGGGGAGAGCACGCCCGGCGATGATGCGGCGATTGCAATCGCCTCATTGGGTCTGCGGCCAACGGTTGGCCTGCGCCGACCGGGCTAGGCGTCGACGCAGGCGCTCCAGAGCCGATTTTAATCGGCGACATTACCAGGCCGGTGTCGGCGATTGAAATCGCCTCATTGGGCCTGCGGCCAACGGTCGGCCTGCGCCGACCGAGAAACCGGCGTGCTGGGCTCCAAAGGGACTGGATGGCTTCGGCCTCCGATTGTCCGTCACGCGACGCCGTGCCTTGTTACCCGATTAAACGGAAGCAGTGCAGGATGTTCAATCAGCTTCGATTGGCAAAACATTTTGTTATGTTATAATTTTGCTGTTACAGGCTTATTAACGGATTGAGCAGGTTTTCAGGCGAACTTATGGAGCAGATGATACAGGCTTTCTTAGAGCATCTTCGGGTTGAACGCGGCTACAGTGAACATACCCTGACCGCTTATCAGCGCGATTTGCATCAGTTTCTGGATTATATCACCGCGCAACAGGTGGACTCCTGGTCGGGTCTGGGTTTGCAACAGCTAGAGGCCTTCTCCACCTGGCTCGGTCATCAAGCTTACAAGCCCACCAGTGTCTCCCGCAAACTGGCCAGCGTACGGTCTTTTTTGCACTTTCTGTTTCGCGAAGAGCAACTCGCTCATGATCTGGCCGTGCACGTTCATCAACCGAAAGTCGGCTTGCGTCTGCCCAAGACGCTGCTCCTGGATGAAGTGCAGCGGCTGTTGGAGGTGGCTCATCGCGATGAGGAAACCCCGACCGGGCAGCGCAATGCCGCGCTGTTGGAGGTGTTGTACGCTACCGGCCTGCGGGTGAGCGAACTGGTGGCGCTCAACATCCAGGATGTGTCCCTGGCGACAGGGACGGTACGCTGTATCGGGAAGGGGAACAAGGAGCGCGAGTTGCCCCTGCATGCCAGGGCCAGGGAATCCCTGGAGCTTTATTTACGTGAGGGCCGCATCTTCCTGCAGCGCAGCAGTGGAGAGGAGGCCCTTTTCCTCAATCGCAACGGCCGGCGGCTGACGCGGCAGGGCGTCTGGGGGATTTTGCGCGTGTGCGCGCGTGAAGCAGGGTTGGAGGCGCTCACCCCACACACCTTGCGCCACACTTTTGCTACCCATTTGTTGGATGGTGGTGCCGATCTGCGCGAAATCCAGCATTTCCTGGGCCATGCCAGCATCACCTCGACTCAGATTTACACCCATGTGTCCGGTCAACGAAAACGCGAAGTCTATAATCGAGCGCACCCCCGTGCGCATTATCCCCATCAGACAGGAGAGGAGTGATTTTATGAGTGAAACGTTTTTTACCATGCAGGATTACCAGGCTGCGGCTGAGGCCATACGCCAGCGTATTGCGTTTCGTCCGCGAGTGGGCATGATTCTGGGATCGGGCCTTAATGCCCTGGCCGACTCCATCAGCGATGCGGTTGTAATTCCCTATACCGAAATCCCCCATTTCCCGCTTTCTACCGTTCAGGGACACGTCGGACGGCTGGTAGCCGGGCATCTGGAAGGACAACCGGTCCTGGTGATGCAGGGACGGGTGCACTATTACGAGGGGTATTCTATGGCGCAGGTGGGGTTTCCCGTGCGCGTCATGCAGGTGCTGGGCATCGAGATTTTGGTTGTGACCAATGCGGCTGGTGGCGCTAATCCTGCTTATGCCCCCGGCGATGTGATGATCATCCGCGATCAGCTTAACCTGATTGGGATGGCGGGTCTGAATCCCCTGCGAGGGCCGAACCTGGATGAGTTCGGGCCGCGCTTTCCCTCGATGAACCGGGCTTACGATCCAGAGCTGCGCGCCCGGGCGCGGGCCATCGCCGAGGCGGAAAGCATCCCCTACCACGAGGGTGTTTACGTTTGTCTGGCCGGCCCCAATTTCGAAACACCGGCGGATGTGCGCTTCCTGCGGCTGATCGGGGCGGATGCGATTGGCATGTCCACGGTCCCGGAGGTGATTGTGGCCCGGCATGGCGGGACGCGCGTGCTGGGGCTTTCGGGCATCAGCAACAGTCTGCAGGGCGAGGAAGATGCGCCCGAACCCACCCATGAGGAAGTCCTGGAAGCCGGGCGGCTTCTGGTGCCGCGTATGGAGACCATCATCCGCGGGGTGCTCCGGACGTTATGACCGAGGCTTTGCGTTGGCTGGCGCGTTATGCGCTTTGGGTCTACCTGATTGCGGCGCTGGGGGCTCTGGCCTTCACCTGGCGCGCTATCGGCTATGCCCGGGTGCAGCAGCAGCTTCCCTTCCGCACCCAACGCGAGGAGGCCTGGCAACTGTGGCAGCGTTCACGGATTGTGGCCTTCATCTTCATTCTGCTGGGGCTGGTGGTGTATGTCTCTAGCACCTGGGTGGCGCCGACACTGCCCGTGGTCAAGCCAACGGTGCGCCCGATTGGCCTGTACACGCCAACGCCCACGCCGACGGCTACGCTTACGCCCACCGTGACCCCTACGCCAGGTCCGACGCCAGAAATACCCCCGACCCCTACGCCTACGCCAACGCCCATCCCGCCAACGCGCACGCCTTCGCCAGAGGACTATCTGGCCGATTGTCCTTCGCCCAACGCACAGGTGATTGAGCCCGTAGCCGGTTCGACCGTCAAGGGCCTGGTCGAGCTGCGCGGTACGGCGCGGACCCTGTCGTTCTCGCACTACACGTTCGAGGTGATCCGGCCCGGTGAGACTGAGCCACGCATCATTACGCAGTTTAATGTGCCCGTGGTCAATGGCTCCCTGGGCTTTTGGGATGTGAGCGATCCGGAGCGCTACCCACCAGGTGGCCCCTATCGCTTCCGCCTGGTGGTTTCGGATATTTACGGCAATATTAACATTTGCACGATTCCGGTGAATATTGCCCAACCCTGATGCAGGAGGATAGGATGCATATTCGTTCCGCTCGCACGGATGACCTGCAGGCGTGTCTGGCTGTAGACTTGAGCTATGAGACCGAGTACGCCTGGCAAATTCAGGAAGAACGGCGTGATAAAGAATGGCATGTGAGTTTTCGCGAGGTGCGTTTACCGCGCGCTCAGCGCATTACCCCTCACGTGGATGCCGAGGCCCATCTCAAGGTGTGGGAACGCTGTGATGGGTTTTGGGTGGCGACGGAGCGGGCCCAGGTGTTGGGTTACCTTACGTTGCGCCTGGAGCCGGACCACGCTCAGGCGCGGTTGATTGACTTGGCTGTAGATGCCGCTCACCGGCGGACGGGCATCGGTACTGCATTGCTCACTCATGCCATCGCCTGGCTGGCCCGGCAGTCGGATATCGAACAACTGGTGTTGGAGTGCGCTCCCAAAGCGCACCCCGCCATCAGCTTCGCCCTGAAGCAAGGCTTTACTTTCTGTGGCTTCCAGGATGCTTACTGGCCAGGTCAGGACCTGGGGTTATTCTTCCGCAGGCGGCTGCGCTGATCTGGGATGACCTTAAGCTCGGTTTTACGGGCGCTCAACGACATTCTGACAGCAGGGGTTGCGGCCAGCATCTTCGGATTGCTGTTGTATCTGGGCTTTTACAACCGCGGCAACCGGCTCACTCGCCCCCTGCTGGGCTTGTTGAGCTGCGTGTTGTGGGTCTATCTGGGCGATATTCTGCTCACAGGCGTGCAGGGTGGCGTCAGTGCCACCTGGTTGCTGCGCCTGGAATGGATCGGGATCAGCTTCACCCCCATTTTCTACCTGGAGCTGACCCGTGCAGTGCGCCTGACCGTCAACAGCAACCATTCGCCACGCTGGTTGTATGCTCTGGGATACAGCTTCAGTGCTCTGATTGCACTCCTGGCGCTGTTCAGTGACCTTGTTGTGCGCGACGGGTATCGCTATGCCGGGGCCTGGGCTTTGCGTCCTGGTCCGTTGTTTGGCGGCTTTGCGCTCTACTTTGGCCTGGCATCCCTGTACGGGCTGGCCCAAACGCTGCAGGCCCGGGCGCGCTGCTTTACCAGCGCTGCGCGGCGGCGCATGACCTATTTCAGCCTGGGTTTCCTGGCTCCGGCTCTGGGCGTTTTCCCTTACCTGTTGCTGGGTGGCAGCGCGCATGTCTTTTCGCCGACGCTTTTTTACGGCCTGTTGGTGCTGGGCAACCTGGGCATCAGCGCCATGCTCATCCTGTTAACGTATAGCGTGGCGTTTATCGGGACCCTGGCCCCGGAGCGGGTGATCAAACACCGCCTTTTGCGCTATCTCCTGCGCGGGCCCATGGCGACGCTGCTGGCGCTCCTGGCCTATGCCTTTGGCCTTAAGCTGGCGCAGTGGGTGGGGCTGCAATCGCAAATCCTGGCGCTGGTCTTCGCCGGCATGAGCTGGATGCTGGCCCAGATCAGCGTGGAAGTGTTCAAACCTGTGCTGGACATTGCTTTATACCGTGAGGCGCATACCGAAATTCAGCGCATTCAGGACCTGAGCTACCGGCTGTTGACCTCGGCGGATTTGCGCCAGTTTCTGGAGCAAATCCTGGCGGCTCTCTGTGAGCTGCTGCGCAGTTCGGGGGGCTTTCTCGCCGTGCTCGATGTTTCGGAATGGCGCTATGTCGTTACCTGCGGGGCGGCTCTGGCCCCGGAGGATTTGAAGGACTTACAAAGCGGGGAGACGCTTCAGGATTCCCTGGAAAGCTCCGCCGGGACCTTGAGCTGGCGCGACTATCGCCTGTTTGCCATTCGCGACAAAGCTCAGACTCATTTCATCGGTCTGGTTGGCGTGCATAGGCCGCGGGCGGGCTTCCCGCTGGATGGTGACGCGGCCCTGTTGTTGGACCAGCTTTTGCGCCAGGCGGGCACGGCGCTGGAAGACCAGCGCTTGCAGCAAACGGTGCTCCATGCCTTCGATTCCCTGCTGCCGGAACTGGATGCCATCCAAAAGCGGCGGGGACTGTTGCGCTATAATGCCCAGGCATTGGAGGATTTTACCACTCTCGATCCTGCAGCCTACCCGCAGTGGGTGCATGATGCCCTGGCGCATTACTGGGGGGGACCGCGGCTTACGGACAATCCCCTGCTGCAATTGCAGGTGGTGCAACGCGCTGCCCAGGCTCATCAAGGGGATGCGATTAAAGGCTTGCGCGAAGTCCTGGCTGAAGCGATTGAACAACTTCGTCCGGTCGGGGAGCGCAAACTTACGGCTCCGGAATGGTTGCTGTATAATATCCTGGAAATGAAATTTTTGCGGGGCAAAAAAGTGCGCGAGGTGGCCATGCACCTGGCCCTCAGCGAATCGGATTTTTATCGTAAGCAACGGATTGCCATCGAAAACCTGGCGCGCATCATCGCCGATATGGAAATCCAGGCCCAACAGGAACACCATCCGCCGGAGTCGTCGGCGTGAAGTAATCTGTTTTCTACATAGTGCTAAGGAATAGTGAGCCATGAACCGATACATACCTCCTCAAACCTGTCCTGATGAAGAATACTGGCTGGCTTTACTGGAAGAGGGCGAGTACAGCCGCAATCCGGTACCGGGTGCCTGGCATTGGGTCGAGGCCACCACGGCTGAATCTCGTCATCCCTCCGTGTGGCAGCAAGCCGAAACCTTGCGTTGTCAGCGTGAGCCCCTGACTCTGCGCATTGAAGGGTTCAATCGCGGCGGCTTGCTCGCGCGCTGGCAGGGCGTCGAATGCTTCATTCCCGCTTCCCATTTGGTGGCCTATCCCTTCCCTTCCGACCCGGAAGCGCGCGAAGCCATCTTCAAGCGCTATATAGGGCAGGAGCTGCGCGTTTGCGTGATCGAGGTCGAGCCGGCGCGCAACCGGCTGCTGCTCAGTGAGCGCATTCAACAATGCCCGCCCCAGCCCGATTGGCCGGAATGGCTTTGCCCAGGCGTAATTCGTGAAGGGACCGTGACCGGGTTGCGTCCGTTTGGAGTTTTCGTGGACCTGGGGCCTATTGAGGGCATGATTCACATCTCCGAAATCTCCTGGGGGCGTGTGCGTTCGCCGGGCGAGTTCCTGAAGGTCGGCGACAAGGTGCGCGTGCTGATCCTCAGCGCCGATCCCGCTCATCAACGGGTGGCCCTCAGCCTCAAGCGCTTACATCCCAACCCCTGGGATTCCATCCATGCCCAGGTGCAGGTGGGGATGGTGATGACGGGCAAACTGGTCGGCATCGAATCTTTTGGCCTGTTTGTCCAACTCCTGCCAGGGATTGAAGGCCTGGTGCACGTCTCCGAGCTGGCCTGCGGACCGGACAGGCTCACGGAGCGCTTTTCCCTTGGCCAACCTGTGCGTGTCCAGGTTCTGGACCTGGTGCCTGCTGAGCATCGGATTACCCTGCGTCTGTTAGAGGCTAACGGCTATGCCGGGGCGTAAGAAAACCTCCATGGCTCAGCCTAAAAGCCGGGAACGGAGCCGCTCATCAGCACCTTCCCGTCTGATTCCGCCGCCAGCGCCGCGCCGACGTAGCTCCGCGGCTTGGAAGGGGCTCACCGGGCCGGTGGGGCAGCAATTTGCAGCCCTGGCTCTGATCGCCTGGGGCCTGGTGAGCGTGGCCACCATCGCCGGTTGGAACTCCGGGGCCTTAATTGGAGCCTGGGCGCGCGCCCTGGTCTTTCTGCTGGGCTGGGGCGCTTACCCTGTGGCGGCGCTGTTCACCGCCCTGGGTGCGCTCTGGCTGCGTCACCTGGTCCACCAACCGACGGTATGGCGCTGGCGCCCCTTCATCGGCCTGGAACTGGCCCTGTTCAGCCTGCTGGCCCTGACCCATACCCTGGTCTATCGCCAGGGCTGGGCAGTTGTAACATCGGGCCGGGGCGGTGGGCTGTTGGGCTGGGGCCTGGCCGTCGCCCTGGCAACCTATATCGGGCCGTTGATGACGGGGATCTTCTACGCCGGACTGGCTGTGGTGGGTATCGGGCTGGTCTTTGACTGGACCTGGGAGGATGCGCGCCGGGCTATGCAGGCCCTGACCCTGGAAGCGCTGCGGCGCGAAGCTCAACCGCAGGCCGAAACGCATGAGGTCACCAGACTGGGGCAGGGCGTGCTGGCTTCGCCGGTGGCGACGCGCCCTGCTGCGGCGCCCAGGCCTGCCGCATCCGACGAAGTCCAGGAGGCCCCGGCCCCGGTCCGGCCCGCGCCTCAACCCGAACGCGCCCCGGCGCCTTCTCACCCCGCGCCTGAACCGGCCTCACGGCCTGGGCCGGCGCCTGCTGCTCCCGCTCCGCCAGCCGAACCGGCCCTGCCTCCGCTCACCCTGCTGCGCCAGAGCAAGACGGTGGGGATGAGCGATGACGAAATCCGCGCCAAAAGCCGCATCATTGAACAAACCCTGGTGCAGTTTGGCGTCCCGGCGGAAGTGGTCGAAGTCCGCCGCGGCCCCACCGTAACGCAGTTCGGCGTGGCGCCCGGCTACATCACCCGCTCCGAATCCGAAGGCGAACAACAGCGCAAAGTGCGCGTGAGCCAGATCGCCTCGCTGCGGGACGACCTGGCCCTGGCTCTGGCCGCCCGCAGCCTGCGCATTGAGGCGCCCGTGCCCGGACGGGCTGTGGTGGGCATCGAAGTGCCGAATGACGAAGTGGCCCTGGTCACCTTGCGCAGCGTCCTGGAAAGCGAGGAATTTCAGCGTAAACCTAAACCCTTGAGCTTTGCCGTGGGGCTGGACGTGGCCGGCAGCCCGGTGGTGGCGGACCTGGGTAGCATGCCCCACCTGCTGGTCGCCGGCACGACCGGCAGCGGTAAATCCATCTTCATCAAAGCCCTGGCGGCCTGTCTGGTCTTGCGCAACACCCCTCAGCAATTGCGGTTGGTGACGATTGACCCGAAGATGGTGGAACTCTCGCGTTTCAACGGCCTGCCGCACCTCTATGGCCGTGCCGAAACGGATCTGGAGCGCGCTCAGCGCGTTTTGCGCTGGGTGGCCTACGAAATGGATGCGCGCTACAAGCTCTTCGCCGGCTACGCCGCGCGCAACCTCGACGATTACAACGCCCGCCTGCTTCGCATGGCCAGTTCCGAGCCAGACCTGGCGCGGCAGCTCCTGCCGCGCATCGTGGTGCTCATTGACGAATTGGCCGACTTGATGCTCTTCGCGCCGGAAGAAACCGAGCGCACCCTGACCCGTCTGGCGCAAATGGCCCGCGCTACCGGCATTCACCTGGTTGTAGCCACCCAACGCCCCAGCACCGACGTAGTCACCGGCCTCATCAAGGCCAATTTCCCCGCTCGCATCAGCTTTGCCACAGCCAGCCAGGTGGACTCGCGGGTGATTCTGGACACACCCGGCGCCGAATCCTTGCTGGGGCGGGGTGACATGCTCTTCCTGGCTCCCGACGCCTCGGCGCCAAAGCGCGTACAGGGCTGCTACATCTCCGACGAAGAATTGGATGCGCTCATCCGCTACTGGCAACAACAGGCCGGAGCGACCCCCGCCGTTGCGCCCTGGGACACCTTCGGTGCCGATCTCGACCTGGGGGGCAAGGACCAGCGGGACCAGAGCGACGCGGAGGACGAGCGCCTCATCGAGCAGGCGATCGCCCTGGCCCGGCAGACGGGCAGTATCTCCACCTCGGCCATTCAGCGCCGCCTGCGCATCAGCTACAACCGCGCAGCGCTCATCATGGAGGAGCTGGAACAACGCGGCATCGTAGGTCCGCAAGAAAGCGCCGGGCGTCCCCGGCGGGTTATTTTGGGGGGTGATGAAGACCGATGAAAGCGAAATACCCTGGCATTATCCTGGTGCTCCTGGTGAGCCTGGGCCTGGTGGCCTGCGCCTCCCAGGCTCAATCCGACGTTACAGCTACGGCGGAAACTACACCTGCGGCGCAGGTCACGCCGGTCTGCCAGGAATACCTCACCCTTGAGGATGCTCAGGCCGACGTCCCCTTTGAGCTGGTTGTCGTCGTCGGCCCGGATGCCGGCACCCTGGAGCGCATCCAGGTCTGTTCCCCCCCGTTTGACGCGCAGCTAACCTACCGTCTGGCTGATGGGACCACCCTGATTGCCCGGAGCTGGTCGCCGGAAGGCCAGTACGTCCTGCCCGAAGACCCGCAGATGCGCGCCATCACCGTGCAGGGCTATGACGGCTGGCAAGGGGAGGTCATCGCCGGGATGCAGGGCCTGCTGTGGGAACGGGGCGATGGCGTCATTTACGCCCTGGTCAGCCCAGACCTACCCCTGGAGGAGCTGCTCAAGTTGCGCGTCCAGCCGGGGTTTGTGCAGTGAAGTTGGGAAGGCCCTTCAAAACGGGTCGGCGCATAGCCTGGGGCAAGTGGCTGAGGCGCGGCCTGGTCGGACTGGCGCTCCTGGCTGGTGGAATCCTGGTGCGCACCCTGTGGACCCTGACCTTTGAGTACACAGGGCGCCTGTACCATGGCGTTGAGCACATCCCCGCGCGGCGGGTAGCCATCGTCTTTGGCGCCGGCTACTGGCCTAGCGGTGCTTTGAGCGCCGTGTTGCAGGACCGCCTGGATGCGGCCATCGAGTTGTATCGCGCCGGCAAGGTGGAAAAACTGCTCTTTAGCGGCGATAATCGTTTTGTCTACTACAACGAGCCAGCTAAAATGCTGGAGTACGCGCTGGACCAGGGCGTTCCGCGTGAGGCGATTGTGCTGGACTATGCCGGTCGGCGCACCTACGACACCTGCTACCGCGCGCGGGACATCTTTCAGGTGCCGTCTGCGATCATCCTGGTCACGCAGCGCTATCACCTGCCGCGGGCCCTGCTCACCTGCCGCGCCCTGGGCCTGGATGCAATTGGCTTCGTGGCCGATCGGCAAATCTATCCACGCCGGAACCTGATCTGGTACTGGATGCGGGAGCTCCCCGCTATCTGGCGCACCTGGCTGGATGTGTACCTGCTCTATCCCGTGCCCGTCTTGGGGGAGCCTTTACCGATTTTTGAAGATTGACGGCGCAGAAACTCCGGGTAGCGGCCTGGATCCCTACCCGTAAACTTTTGGAGGCGATATGATTCCCACCCGCGAAGAGGCCTGGAAGCTATTAACTGAATACACCCAAACCCCTAACCTCCTGCATCACGCCCTGGCGGTCGAAGCCGCCATGCGCGCCTACGCCCGCCATTTCGGCGCCGATGAGGAACTCTGGGCTGTGGTTGGCCTGATTCACGACTTTGACTACGAGCGTTATCCCGACCTGGGGCCGGAAGGCCATCCCCTCAAGGGCGTCGCCATCCTGCGCGAACTGGGCTGGCCGGAGGAGGTTGTCCGGGCTGTCCAGGCGCACGCTCCCGACATCACCGGCGTGCAGCCGGAAAGCTTGCTGGAAAAGGCCCTCTACGCCAGCGACGAACTCACCGGTTTGATCACCGCCGTGGCCCTGGTGCGGCCCAGCAAATCCATCCTGGATGTAGAAGTCAAATCCATCAAGAAGAAGTGGAAGGATCGGGCCTTTGCCGCCGGCGCCAAACGCGAGGACATTGAACGGGGCGCGGCGCTGTTGGGCATCCCTCTGGACGAGCACATCGGGATTGTGTTGCGTGGGATGCAGGAACAGGCCGAGGCCTTGGGGCTGAAAGGCGCTTTGTAGCACCGGGGCTCAGTGCTTTGTTAGCTTAAATTGTAACTGCCTACTGTTTTGTCTATCAGGATTTTACGCTTTCGATCATCTTTCCCCGCTCACCCCCAAGCCCTCGCGCGTCCCTAAAGGGGCGAGCGAGGGCTTTAAAAATGGGTTTTGCGGGCGGCGAAGCCGCCTGCAAAACCC
>DAOTZR010000019.1:0-3425 GCA_034434315.1 Anaerolineae bacterium | reverse complement strand
ACCTCCTGGTTTGGGCCTATAATGTGCTACAAGCCCAATTTTGACGCAACCAGGAGATTCTTGCCACCCATGTCCAAACTCACGTCCGAAGCTCAGATTACGGCTTGACAAAATCCGGTTTTTCCCTACAATATTGAAAATAATTTTCAATTACAAGTTCGGGGCTATGGACAACTGGCAAAAGCTGTTAAGTGAACATGGTCACAAAATAACGGGGGCGCGCTGCGCGGTGATGCGGGTCCTGGAAGAAAGTCAGGTTCCGCTAAGTCCGCAAGAAGTGGCCGAACGCGGTCAGACTTATCATCCGCAACTGGGCGTGGTGACCGCTTATCGCACCCTGGAACTGTTCGAAAGCCTGGGGCTGGTGCATCGGATTCATCAGCCTGATGCCTGTCACGGATTTGTCCTGGCCGAGCCGGGGCATCGGCACAGTCTTGTGTGTCGAACGTGCGGACGCACCATTATTTTTACTGGGTGCGATGCTCTGGATCGGTTGATTCGCGAACTCGAAGCAACAACGGGTTATGTAATCGAGGATCACTTGTTGCAGTTTTCCGGTGTTTGCCAGGCGTGCCGTCAGGCCCGAGATGGGCAGAATTGCCGGCCTGATTGAAACCAAGGATACAGAGCGGGGAAGCTGTTATAAACTTTTACCGTTCAGGAGCATCACATGCGTAAACTTTTACCGTGGGCGATTTTGATTGGGGTTCTGTTGGTTGGTTGCGCACCGCAATTCAGGCCAAATACTCCGGCTAACGCCAGGCTGAAAGTGGTGGCCACGACCACTATCGTCGGGGATGTGGTACGGCAGATTGGGGGAGACCGTGTAAACCTGACTGTTTTATTGCCGACAGGCAGCGACCCGCACAGTTTTGCCCCCAGCCCGCGCGATGCTATCGTGGTGCACGATGCGGCCCTTATCTTTGCCAACAGCGCCGGGCTGGAGGAGTTTCTGCAGCCTTTGCTTGAAAATGCCGGCAGTACAGCCGAGATTGTGGCCCTTTCTGATGGGCTGCCCCTGCTGGAGGGACACGGTCACGAGTCTGAGGATGAGGAAGGCCATGGTTATGATCCCCATACCTGGACATCGCCGCGCAACGTCCTGGCCTGGATTCCGCTCATTGAAACAGCGCTGAGCAAACATGATCCAGCTAATGCAGCAGTTTATCACGAACGGGCAGCCGCATATCGCCAGGAACTGGAAGCCCTGGACCGCTGGGTCACAGAACAAATCAGTCAGATCCCGCCAGAACGGCGTCGGCTAGTCACCGATCATCTGGTTTTTGGGTATCTGGCTGAGCACTATGGCTTGCAGCAGGTGGGCGCCGCTGTGCCCTCCTTCAGTACCCTGGCGGAACCCAGCGCTCAGGAGTTGGCAAAGCTAGAGGACGCTATCCGCACCCTGAATGTGCCAGCCATTTTTGTGGGTAATACGGTCAATCCTACCCTGGCAGAACGCATAGCCGCCGATACAGGCATTCGGGTTGTCCCGTTGTATACTGGCTCGCTGACGGATGAAAACGGCCCCGTTCCTACTTACGTGGACTATATTCGTTACAATGTTACGGCAATTGTCGAAGCTTTGCGCTAAATCAGGAGCCCGAATCCACATGACGAGTTTAAAAACATGAAAAGCCAGGCCCAGTATAAGTCCCCTAAATTTTGGTCCGGTCCCTACGCGGGGCAGCACGCGCCTCATGCCATGGGGCAACCCGTGTTAAAGTTGGAGAATGTCGAGGTCCACTACGAGGGGGTCACGGCCTTGACAGGTCTCTCTTTTGCCGTGCAGGCAGGGGAACGCATCGCTGTGGTCGGCCCCAACGGTGCCGGTAAAAGCACGCTGCTCAAGGTCATCGCCGGCGTTATCCCGCCCAGCCAGGGCAGCATCAAAATTTACGGGAGTGAACCCGGTGGTCATCTGTGCATTGCCTACGTCCCCCAGCGTTCTCAGGTGGATTGGCGCTTCCCCGTTACGGTGGCGGATGCCGTGATGATGGGACGCGCCGGTAAATTGGGGCTGCTGCGCTGGCCCAGCGCTAAAGACTGGGCTTATGTGTACGAGTGTCTGGATCAGGTGGGGATGCGTGACCTGGCCCAACGGCAGATCGGAGAGCTCTCCGGCGGGCAGCAACAGCGGATGTTTATCGCACGGGCACTGGCACAAGAGGCCGAACTCATGTTGCTCGATGAGCCTTTGACCGGGCTGGATGTGCCGGCTCAGAAGGAGATTCTCAACGTGCTGGATAAGCTTAAGGCCAGAGGAGTGACGGTTCTGCTTTCTACCCACGATCTTCAACAGGCGGCAGAAGTTTTTGACCGGGTTATTCTGCTCCGGCAAAGGCTCATCAGTTATGGTCCTCCCGCGGAAGCTCTGACGCCACGCGCACTGGAGCAGGCTTATCTGGGACAATTGCACATGGTTTATGCCGGAGAAGGCATGGGCGTCATTGGTGATACGTGTTGCGAAGGTCACCGTGATTGAGAGTAGCGCGCTAAGGTCAGATCAAGTTCAGGGGTCTCAGGAAGAGATTCCTCACCTATCGTAAGGGGCAGGTAAGTTTATGACTGTGGGATGGGATTTGTTGACAACACCGCTGCATTATGCCTTTATGCTGCGCGGTTTGGCAGCGGTCATCGTGATCGGCATCGTGTGTGCAGTCATCGGAAGCTATATGGTGTTGCGCGGGATGGCCTTTTTCGGAGATGCACTGGCCCACGCGGTTTTGCCAGGCCTGGCCCTGGGGTATCTGATCCATGGGGGGGCACGCGAGCCGCTTTTCTGGTGGGGGCTGGGGACTGCTATTCTGGCCGCGTTGGGTATCGGTAATTTGACCCATGGTCAGCGCATCCGCAGCGATACAGCGATTGGGATTGTTTTCGCCGGCCTGTTCGCCCTGGGCGTGGCGCTGATTTCCACAGTCCGCAGCTATACGGTGGACCTGACGCATTTTCTCTTCGGAGACGTCTTGGGCGTGACGTCGGCCGACTTGGCGCGCACAACTTTGTTCGGCGCCCTGGTGCTGATCAGCGTCGCGCTTTTCTACAAGGAATTTCTCATCCTGGCCTTCGATCCCGTCCTGGCCATCACCCTGCGCCTCCCCCATCGCCTGTTTGAGTATATCCAACTGGTCTTAATCGCCATCAGCGTGATGATCGCCTTGCAAAGCGTTGGGGTGGCGCTCATGGTGGCGTTGCTGATTACTCCGGCAGCGACAGCTTCATTACTGACCAAACGCCTGTCTACGATGATGGTTCTGGGCGCCATTATCTCCGGGTTTTCGGGTGTTGTGGGGCTATACCTTTCGTATTACTTCAGCGTGGCTTCGGGTGCAGCCATTGTTCTGACCAGCACGGTAGTGTTCCTGGTGATCTGGATCCTACGCAAAGCCTGAAAGCCCTGCTATGGAGTTCCCGGTCGGGCGGCC
>DAOTZR010000018.1:0-5059 GCA_034434315.1 Anaerolineae bacterium | reverse complement strand
CTCTTCCGATCTGTTTCACTGCCTGCAAAACCCACTTCACTTTTTTCCCGCCTTTTCTCAAGGGGTGGGTATTAATGCTATAAACTAAAACACCAGTCCGGCCCAACAGTCAGTGTTGTCGCCATTGAGCGACGGTTAGATGAAGCGCCCGAAAGCCGTGCGCCGGGTAGGGATCATGATGGCACAGGCACGCGCTACGGGTACAAGCACGAATTCGGGTATGCGCGCCAGGAAATCGGACGGAGTAAGCTGCCCGAGCATGTAAAGCCAGGCTTCCTGAGCCAGGGTGTGCGTGGTTTCTGGGCCTAAGGTGCGGTAAATGAACAGAGCCAGGGGGGATTTTTGCAAATCAAACCCCTGGGCGGTTTGGAGGCCGTTGCCAAGCAGTTTGAGCAGCATGAGGCGCTGTTCGTGGGAAGCCAGGTTCTGAATCTGCAGGTCGGGGAATTCGATAAACTGGATCAGGGAAGAGCCTGTATCATCGAGGTCGCCCATAACCAGGGCCAGAGGCATATCGCCGCCGGTCTCTTCGGCCAGCGCTTCCAGAATGCAGATGGTGAGGAGCTTGATTTCCAGGTAGCTTTGGGCAATCTGGACGTTGGCCTGAGCCATGCTGGTCATTTCCTCCCATTCCTCAAGGGACGGCACGCCGCGGTAATGATGAAAGACGCGCGTGACATCCAGCTTCCGGAAGAATTCAGCCGTGGCCTGTAAGGCCTTGCGATACTCCCTGATAGTGTAAATTCCCCCCAGGCGCAAAGCCTGGTGTTCTTCGGGGAGCAAATTCCAGGTATTTTCCAGAAAGTGCCGCGGATCAGGCACGGCGAAATTGCTCACATCACGGTTGGCAAAAATAACCCCCAGGGTTACGATGCGGTGCACATCGTCTGGGGAAAGTTGAAGCTGGTAACGCCGGGTGATAGCCAGCAGGCGCTGAGCCATGACTTCAAAGTGTTCCTGGGGGCGGAAAGGGATGGTGGCTTCGATGCTGGTGGCCATGGTCAACAGGATTTCGCACGGGATGTAAGCCTTCAGGCGCAGGCCCATCACCAGGGCACTGAGGAATTCGTTCATGCCCTGGTTGGGATGCAGTTCCTGAGCATAAGTGAAGCCGAACAGCTCAAGCAGCAAGTCCAGGAACCGTTCAGAGGGGATTTCTGAGCGGGACTTAATCCACAGACGCCGCGACTTCTCTTCGATGTAAGGTTCAAGCAACTGGCGAATCTGGGGCGCCAGTCCCCAATCTACCTGGTAATAGACCAGGTCGTGAAAAAGTGCGGCCAGGGTCAACTCCGGGGTTTCCGGATCCACCAGGGTGAGAATGTGCTCTGGCGTATGGAAGCGCCGCCCCCTAGCCGTCATTCCACGGTGAATCAGCACCGCCAGGGATTCGATTTCCAGGGGAGGAACCTGAAGCTGGAGCTGTTCAAAGGCGGTTTGGAAAAGCAAAATCAGGGTTTGGATGCGTCCGGGCATATGCAGCTCTCTCATAAAGACAAAGTTTGCACATTTTTCTCAACTCTCTATAATGAAAGCATGATCGAAGCCATTGCTGGTTTGGCCACGGCCTTTGGGCTTTCAGCTTCAGCAGGATTGAATGCTTACATCCCCCTGCTGACGGTTGCCTTGCTGGCCCGTTTCACGCCGCTCATCCACTTGGGCTCGCCCTGGGACCTGTTAACCAACGGTTGGATCATGGGCTTATTGAGTATTTTATTACTGATTGAAATTTTTGCAGATAAAATCCCCGCGATAGATAGCGTAAACGACATCATCCAGACCGTGGTACGCCCAACGGCGGGAGCGATACTCTTTGCGGCGACCACGCAACAGGCCGTTCACCTGCATCCTGTGCTGGCTATGGCTTGTGGTGTGATTCTGGCCGGCGGGGTGCACACCATCAAAGCCGGGGCCCGTCCGGTGCTGACGGCGACAACGGGCGGCGTGGCCAATCCCATCGTCAGCACGCTGGAGGACATGGTATCCATGGTGACCTCGCTGGTAGCGGTGATTTTCCCTTACCTGATATTGGCCTGGCTGGCCTTGTGCATTGTCCTGGCGCTGCTGATCCTGCGCTGGCGACGCGAGCGCAACCGGAACGATTGAGCATCGTAATATATTGGAATGTTCTAAAAACTTGAAAGGAGAAATGTATGGGTTACTATGGAGCACCGCCACCACAACAGGGGTACCCTTATCAACAAGGCTATGTACCACCACCCCAAACTAGCGGTAAGGCCGTCGCCAGTCTGGTCTTTGGGATTTTAGGGCTCTCGGTCCTGCCCACGCTAGGCAGTCTCATTGCTCTGATTTTGGGTTACATGGCGCGGGGTGAGATCCGCGCCAGTATGGGCCGCATCAGCGGGGATGGTATGGCGACCTGGGGCATCATTTTAGGCTGGATCGGGGTTATCCTGGCCTGCCTGGGCGTCTGTCTAGCCGTCCTGGTTTTCACGGGTGTTATCGCCATGCCTGTAGGTTTCGGTATTTGCTCGGAGTTTCAGGTTCCGCAGTATTAATCTGGAGTCTGTTCTCTGAATGGATTGTAGCGCATGAGTGCATTTTTTTCATCCTGTGAAATGAAAGGAGTTTTGCTATGAGCCAGGATTTCCCGACTTATACCCCACCACCGACAGAACCGACTGAGAATCAGTACGCTGTGCCGCCAACGCCACCCGTCCCGCCGTATGAGCCTGCACCGACGCCGCCTCCTCCGCCTGTACCCCCCATGCCTGGCGGTGTAGCCAGTGTCCCCGAAAAGAAGAGCAATAAGACGCTCATCATTGTGCTGATTGTGGTGGCGGTGCTTCTGATCTGCTGCTGCTGCGCCATTGTTGGTTTTGTGTTGTGGAACTACGGTGATCAGATTTTCCAGAATTTTAGCCTGGGCCTGAATACGTTCTTGCACGCCCTGGTTTAAAGAGCAGGCCGGTCAGCCTTGAGGGCCAGCTTATCTGGCCCTCAATTGCTGTGCGTTCAACGAAATGATGGTACTACCCGAAGCTGTTCAGTCCCGTTTAGCGGCTTTGCCCGATAGCCCCGGCGTGTATCGGATGTTTAACGCACGGGGTGAGGTGATTTACGTTGGGAAGGCGGTATCGCTGGTCCAGCGGGTGCGCTCGTATTTTCACGCCTCTTCTCAGGAAAATCCTAAAGTCCGGCGGCTGGTGGCCGAGATCGCGGACCTGGACTGGATTGTTACGGCGTCTGAAGTGGAAGCGCTGATCCTGGAAGCTAACCTCATCAAGGAGTATCGCCCTCGTTTTAATGTGCGCCTCAAGGATGATAAGCGTTATCCTTACCTGAAGATCAGCGCTGAACCGTTCCCCAAGGTGACTATCACCCGGCGGATGGAACAAGATGGGGCGCGCTATTTCGGCCCTTACACGTCAACCCAGGCTTTGCGCGAGACGTTGGATTATTTGCGGCGCCTGTTTCCCTTCCGCACATGCGACCGCGAGATTACCGGGCGGGATCCCAAGCCTTGTCTGTATTATGACATCAAGCTGTGCGCCGGACCATGCATCGGGGCGATCGATACCGACGGGTATCAGAAGCTCATAGCCGAGTTGAGCAGTTTCCTGGAGGGGCACACCGAGGAGGTGTTACAGGCTTTGCGCGAGCAAATCGAGTCCGCGGCAGCAGCGTTGCAGTTTGAACGGGCCGCCGTCCTGCGCGACCGGCTGCTGGCTTTGCAGCAGGTGACCGAGCGGCAGCGGATTGTGAGCACCGCCGCGCTGGATCAGGATATTATCGCTCTGGCGCGGGATGAGTCGAATGCCTGCGTGGAGGTGTTTTTCGTGCGGCATGGGCGCCTTTTGGGACGCGAGTATTTCTTCCTGGAAGGCACAGCCGACGCGGATGAGGCCGAGATGCTCACCGGATTTCTGCAGCAGTTCTACAGCAGTACCAGCCATATCCCATCCGAGATTCTCCTGCCGGAACAGGTGACCGAGGCGGCGGTTCTGGAATCGTGGCTGCACAGTCGGCGGGGCGACCCGGTGTATTTGCGCGTGCCGCATGAGGCCGGAGCGGCACAGGATTTGCTGGCGCTGGCAGCGACGAATGCCCAGGAGACGTTGCGCGTCATCAAGGCGCAATGGGAGCGCGATAAGCATCGCAATGAGGAAGCTCTGGCCGAGCTGCAGCAGGTGCTGGAACTGCCGCAGCCGCCCGTGCGGATTGAGTGTTACGATATTTCCACCACGCAGGGGGTTGAGACGGTCGGCAGTCTGGTGGTGTTCGAACACGGCGTGCCCCGCAAGAGCGATTATCGGCGCTTTAAGGTGCAGACGGTGCAGGACGCGCCGGATGATTTCGCCAGCATGCGGGAGGTGTTGACGCGCCGTTTCGAACGCTGGCGCCGGGTCCAGACCGGCGAGTTGAAGGGCACCCGCGGGAATCAAATGTGGGGGCTGTTGCCCGATCTGCTGGTGGTGGACGGAGGAAAAGGGCAACTGGCCGTGGCTTTGGAGGTGCTGGAGGCTTTTGATTTGCGCGGGGCCGTGCCGGTAATCGGCCTGGCCAAGCGGCTGGAGGAGATTTACCGTCCTGCGCACGGTATGCCTTTGCATCTGGAACAGACCAGCCCGGCCCTGCAGCTTTTGCAACGCATCCGGGATGAGGCGCACCGGTTTGCGATTACGTATCATCGTCAACGCCGTTCGCAACGGGGTCTGGCTTCTCAGTTGGATGCGATTCCGGGGATTGGGCCGGTGAAGCGCCGGGCCTTGTTGCGTCATTTTGGTTCTCTGGAGGCGATCCGCGCGGCTTCGCTGGAGGAGCTGGTGGCTGTGCCCGGCATTTCTCAGACATTGGCGCGCACCATCCAGACCTGGCTGGCGACAGCCCAGGAGGAAACGGAAGGGGCATCTGAAGCGTGAGCCCTATCATCAACAGAAATAAAAACCAGGCGGGTGCAGAAAGTGCACCCGCCTGGCGGTTGATGGGCAGTTATTCCAGGCCGTGTTCGGCAATAACGCGCTGGGCGTAGGTGATGAAGGCCTCCAGGGGCATGGTGCCGGGGTTCGCGCCGCTGCGCAGGCGCAGGGAGATGCTG
>DAOTZR010000017.1:0-2411 GCA_034434315.1 Anaerolineae bacterium | reverse complement strand
AAACTTCTTCCAGGATTTCCTGATCGGCCTGTTTCTTATAGCGATATAAAATCCGACCACGGTTAAGGTCGTAAGGAGACAACTCCACCCGCACCCGGTCGCCTACCAGGATGCGAATATAGTTGCGGCGCATCCGTCCCGACATGTAAGCCAGGATGGTATGCCCCGTATCAAGCTGTACACGAAATTGCAGCCCTTGCAAGGCTTCAACAATCGTGCCTTCAACCGTAATTTTTTCCTCTTTGTCTCCCATTACCTTAACTCTTTCCTGAAAACCAGCTAGGCTTCAGCCGTTTCAGAAGCATCATCCTCAACGAGCATCTCATCGAGAATATCTTCCGGAGTTTCCTCAGTCGCTTCGGCTTCCGCAACCTCAGTCTGAGCGTTCCGCTTCTGCTGTTCCACGGCCCACTGTTCCCACTCTTCGCGGGTAACCTGACGGGCGCTCAAGCTGATGCGTTGCCGTTCCTGCTCAATGCGGATAATCTTGGTCAGGATCCGATCCCCAAGCTTGAGCTCGGATAATTGACCTTCCGAAATCTCCGACTTGTGCAGCAAACCCTCGACGCCCGGCTCCAGCTCCACAAAAACCCCAAAGTCAGCTATCTGGCTGACCTTGCCTTCCACCAGTTGCCCAACCTGATAGCGCTGCTCAACGGTTAACCAGGGATTGGGCTTAAGCGCTTTGATGCTCAGAGCGATGCGCTGACGCTGGGGATTAACATCGAGCACCTTCACCTTAACCCGCTGACCAACCTTGAAAGCCTCAGCGATGTTTTCAATCCGTCCCCAGGACAACTCGCTGAAGTGCACCAGACCATCCAGCCCACCCAGATTGACGAACAGGCCAAAGTTGGTAACCTGGCTAACCCGACCGGTCCGCACCTGACCCGGTCGGAGTTCTTCCAGGAGCTTTTTGCGGCGCATGGCGCGCCATTCTTTCGCCGCTTCGCGCTGAGACAGGATCAACCGACCACGCCGGCGGTTCACTTCAAGTACCTTGAACATCAAAGTCTGCCCGACAAGAGCATTCAACCGGCGCTGACGTTCCCCGGCCCGTTCGATATTGGAAAAACCAATCAACTGGGACATGGGGACAAATCCACGCAAACGGCCAAAATCCACCGTCAAACCACCTTTGTTGACGCTGCTGACCTTGCCCTCATACACGGCCTTGCTCTCCAGGAGTTCCTCGGCCCGTAGCCAGTCCTCCTGTTCACGCGCCTGAGCCACCGAAAGCTCAATCAGCTCATCCGGGCCATAGGTTTTAACCACTACGACCGGGATCTCCTGATTGACGGTGAAGGTTTCACCCAGTTTTTCCAGGTCGGCCTTAGGGACAATGCCATCACGCTTGGCCCCCAAGGCTACAATAAGGCCCTTGTCAGTAATGTCAATAATAACCCCCCGACGAAGATCGCCACGCTTGGGCTCATCCACATTCAGCGTGCTCGTCAGGTTTTCCATAGATTCCATCATACTGCTCTTGTCGTCCACGTACCGCTCCTTACCATGCAGCCCATCATGCAGGACGATAGGGAACTGCAATGTTAAAAATGCCTGAGTCGCTATTGTAACATAGCGGACAATAATGTCAAACCCTCAGCCGATGCCAGTGATGGACTCACCGCCATCAATGGGGATCACCGCCCCACTCAACCAGGTCACACGCGGGTCGGCCAGGGCAACCAGCAAGTGCGCGACGTCCTCCGGCTGGGTAAGGCGCTTGGCCGGATGAAAAGCCTGGACGGCTTCCATAATGCGGGCATGATCAGGAATAGCCCGCAAGGCCGGCGTGTCCGTAACCCCAGGCATCAAACAGTTGACGCAGATGCCCTGAGGCGCCAGCTCGTAAGCCAGTTGGCGGCTATGGGCTTCGAGAGCAGCCTTAGCCGCGGAAACAGCCCCGTAGTTTAACGTAGCCCGCTGGGATCCCAGGCTGCTCAGAGCATAAACCCGGCTGCCGCGACGCAACAGGCCGGCATAAACCAGGTCACGGACCCAATAGACCAGGCTATGCGCCATAACCCGCAGGGTCATTTCCATCTGCTCCTCAGTCAAAGCCGCCTGTGGATCAGCCGGGACAAAGGGAACCAGGGAGCCGAAAGCCAGAGAGTGCAGGACAAAATGAATGTAGCCCTGCGGGTCGCCTTCCAGGGCAGCTTTAATCTGGGTGATGACCCGCTCGCGCTTGCGCGCATCTGCAGCATTAGTATTGAAGAGCAAGAGTTTCACACCCTGGGCTTCGATGTCGGCATGCAGAGCCTCAACGCGCGCCCAGGTAGCGCGCGTGTCCAGATGTACGCCCAGGATGTTCATGCCTTCAGCGGCCAGGGCCCGGGCCGTGGCCGCGCCAAAACCGCTCGAAGCCCCAAGGATGAGCGCCCACCGTCCGCGTAACGTCTGGTCCT
>DAOTZR010000016.1:0-6429 GCA_034434315.1 Anaerolineae bacterium | reverse complement strand
CCCGAAGCTTCTGCTGCGACTGCCGACGATCTGGTAATTGCGGTGTTAGCCGAGCATGAAGAGGCTGCTGAGGCAGCCCTGAAAGAAGCCGAGCGTCTGATGAAAGCCTCCCGTCAGGCCCCGGCGGAAAAAGGCGGTATGGAGGCGCCCCCAAAAACCTTGCAAGCCGCGCTGGAACGTCTGGGGGGCCAGGCTAACATCGCCCTGGTCTCGGTGGCGGGCCGCTACGCCGCCGGCGTGGCGCGCGAGGCGCTGGACAAGGGCCTGCACGTTTTCCTCTTCAGCGATAATGTCAGCCTGGAAGACGAAATCGCGCTCAAGACTTATGCTAAAGAGAAAGGGTTGTTGGTGATGGGGCCGGATGCGGGGACGGCTATCATCAACAATGTTGCTCTGGGATTTGCGAACGTTGTTCCGGCAGGCCCGGTGGGCGTGGTATCAGCCGCCGGAACGGGTTTGCAGGCTGTGACGAGCTATCTGGCGCGGGCCGGAGTGGGCATTACCCAGGGCATTGGCACAGGGGGACGCGACCTCAAGTCCGAAGTGGGCGGCATTATGATGTTGGAGGGGCTCAAAGCTCTGCAAATGGACCCGGCGACGCAGGTGATCACCCTGGTCTCCAAGCCCCCAAGCCCGGAAGTCGCAGAGCGCATGCTCATGCGGGTAGAGGCGAGCGAAAAGCCGACGGTAGTGCTTTTCCTGGGCGGTGATGCGGAGATGATCGAGCAGGCTGGTGGGTTCCCGGCCCGTGATCTGGAAGAAGCGGCGGTTCTGGCCGCGGCTCTGGCCCGTGGCGAGAAGCCCCAGGCGGCGCTTGAAGCGTTGCGCGCACAAAGGGCGGCCTTGCTGCCGCGCGCCGAGGTACTTAAGGCGAAGTTGCAGCCGCAACAGCGACGCTTCCGGGGCCTTTTTAGTGGCGGGACCTTCTGCTACGAAACGCAGCTCATCCTCAGAGACGCAGGCCTTGAAGTCTATTCGAATGCGCCGGTGGATAAACACCTACGCATGGCCGATTCCAATCGCAGTGTGGGGAACGTAGCTGTAGATCTGGGCGAAGATGAATTCACCGTTGGGCGTCTCCATCCCATGATTGACCCCTCTTTGCGCAACCGGCGTATCTTGCAAGAGGCGCGCGACCCCGAAACGGCGGTTATTTTGCTGGATGTGGTCATCGGCTATGGATCGCATGACGATCCGGCAGGGGAAGCTGCCAAAGCGATTGCCGAGGCTCAGGCGCTGGCCCGCGCTGAGGGGCGCGAAATCATCTTTATTGCTTCGGTGTGTGGCACCGAAGCCGATCCGCAACGCCTGAGCGTGCAAGAAGCCCGGCTCAGGGCGGTAGGGGTTGAGGTGCTGCCCTCGAATGCCGCGGCTACATTACTGGCTGCTCATATTCTTAAGTAGGTGAGGGGTATCATGGCAATTCAGGATTTGTTTGGTCAACCCATTCGTGCGGTGAATATCGGCCTGGAAAGTTTCGCCGAAAGTTTGAAAGTGCAGGGGGTGACAGTTCAACATATGGACTGGCATCCGCCGCTGGAGGGCTATCGCCCGATCACGCACACGCGCTCCGGCCTGGATATTGACGCCATCAATGCCGAAGCCGTGGATAAGGTACGCAAAGGCCGTCCGCTCATTGTCGGGATGGGCATTGCTCGCGAAGTCATTCCCGGCTTTGGGGAGCGCTTGATTCTGCACGCTGGCCCGCCCATCACCTGGGAACGGATGTGCGGCCCTATGCGCGGTGCGGTGATGGGAGCAGCGGTATACGAAGGATGGGCCCGCACTTATGAAGAAGCTGCAGCTATGGCCGCGGCTGGAGAGATTAAATTCGCCCCTTGCCATCACTATCATGCGGTCGGCCCCATGGCGGGGATCATTTCGCCTTCTATGCCGGTCTTCATCATCCGCAACGAAACGTATGGCAACCTGGCCTATGCCAATCAGAACGAAGGGCTGGGTAAGGTTCTGCGTTATGGTGCTTATGGTGAAGATGTACTGCGGCGGCTGAAGTGGATGGAAACTGTCCTCTATCCCGCCCTGGCCCGCGCTCTGGAAGTGACCGGCCCGATTGACCTGCGCAACATCATCGCGCAGATGCTGCACATGGGCGATGAGGGGCACAACCGCAATCGGGCAGCGACCTCCCTGCTCATCCGACAACTGATGACGGCGATCATCAAGACCTCGCCGACGGATGTGGCGGTTGATGTGCTGAAGTTCATTGACAGCAACGACCATTTCTTCCTCAACCTCTCTATGGCGGCGATGAAGTCCATGTTGGAAGTCATCGAAGGGACGGAAGGCTGCAGCATCGTCACGGTGATGGCGCGCAACGGCACCGATTTCGGCATCCGTGTGGCGGGGTTGCCGGGCGCCTGGTTCACGGCACCGGCGCCGATGGTGGATGGCTTGTGGCTTCCCGGCTTCAGCGAAAAAGATGCCAACCCCGACATTGGTGATTCCAGCATCACCGAAACCGGCGGTCTGGGTGGTTTTGCCATGGCTGCAGCGCCGGCTATCGTGAAGTTCGTGGGTGGGACGGCTTCCCTGGCCTTGAGCGTGACTCAGGAGATGTACCAGATCACTGTGAGCGAACACGAGGCCTTTACCGTACCGGTGCTCAATTTCCGCGGCACGCCTCTGGGCATTGACATCCGCAAGGTGATGGCAAGTGGTGTGCTGCCTTTCATCAATACGGGGGTAGCCCACAAAGAACCGGGAGTCGGGATGGTGGGCGCCGGTCTTACCCGCGCGCCTAAGCAGTGCTTCGAGGCCGCCTTCGCGGCTTTCAAGGCCCGTTACGCTGAATGAGGCTTTAACTTCTGGCGCAACGTTGCCTGTTGCGCGGGGTTAATATCCTGTGTCGGGCAGGTGACACGCCAGAAGAATGGATTGAAAGCAGGAACTCAATCTTAGTTCGAGGAGGTGTGTTGTGA
This sequence comes from Anaerolineae bacterium, assembly GCA_034434315.1. Classification (GTDB taxonomy): domain Bacteria; phylum Chloroflexota; class Anaerolineae; order B4-G1; family SLSP01; genus DAOTZR01. The sequence goes on along the minus strand of DAOTZR010000016.1, from coordinate 3,490 downwards.
AACTGATAGACCTGACGATTCCCCTGGGTATTGCCACGCCTGCCTGGCCAACGTATGAGCCGCTCCAGGTCAAGTATTTCAAGCGCCTGGCGCCTAACGGAGCTAACGGCCAGCTCGTGACCCATTCCAACCATCTGGGGACCCATCTCGATGGGGAGATTCACTTCTTCACCGCCGGTAAGGATATCGCCGCTCTGGATATGGACTTCCTGGTCCATGAGGCCGCGATTGTGGACCTTTCTGACGTGGTCGCCGACTACGACATCTACACCTCGGAGATGATCGAGTCCAAGGTGGAGGTCAAGGAAGGCGATATCCTGATCATCCACACCGGCTTCCATCATTTCGGTTGGGATATGCCCACGGCTGACGAGGTCCGCTACATGGTACAGCATCCCGGTCCCGACCGCGAGTTTGCGGAGTGGGCCAAGCGCAAGAAGTTGCGCTGGATCGGCGTGGATTGCGGCAGCGCCGATCATCCCATGAACACCATCATCCGCCAGTGGATGCCGCGCCAGGCCAAACAGGCCGAGGAACACTTCCGCCGGAAATATGGCGCAGGTCTGGCCGATATTTTCGATGACACCAAGTACCAGCTCATGCACATCGAAATGTTCCCCGATGGCATCATCCATGCCGAGTGTATCGGTGGTGAGATTGACCTGCTGGTCAATCGGCGCGTCAAAGTCGGCTTCTTCCCCTGGCGCTTCGTGGATGGCGAGTCGAGCATTGGACGTTGCGTGGCCTTTGTGGACGACGATGAGTACGAAGAACTGATGGCGAAAAAGGCTGCTCTGCCCAAGACCAAATTCGGCGATGCCTACGATCCGCAGCATGTAGAGAACCTGAACGCTCAGGTACGGGCGCGCATGGCGTAAGGGGTGTTGCTTTGGGCGGCGGTCGCCCAACCCTGCGGCCGCCGCTCCCGCTGCTCCCATCATCAACCTGAAACTAAATTGAATTTGACTGGTTAAGGAGGCTGGTGTTTATGGCTATTGATATGGAACTGGAGATGTTGTTGCGACCGCCTTCATTGCCGCAGGCGCCGTATCCCCCCAAGGTGATTACGCTGGCCAACGGTAAAAAGATGGTGGTCCGTGAAGCTACCCGCGAGGAAATTCCCATTTTGTTAGAGGCTGTGCACCCCACTTTGTTCATCCACAAGGACTATTACGACATCGTCGGCGCGCGGCTCTATGCTGAACTGCTGGGAATGTACACCTACCGCACGCAGAATGAGTTTATCCTGGTGGGTCAAGTGGATGGCTATCTCGTGGGAATGGTGAACAGCCGCATGTACAGCGCTAAAACGGGGATGAGCCTCCATACGCTGGCGATTGACCGAGGCCTGCGCGTAGGGGCCCATCTTTTCGCGGCCAAGATGGAACATCACATTGAGTATCTGAACCAGGATGAGGTGTTGATTGTCGCCGAAAGTCCAATTGGTTTCCGCCGTTGGATGATTGAGTATGAGCTGGAGCCGACTACTATCCCCCATGAACTGGGTGGGGCCTTGTCTTATCGGCTTACGCGCGAGTTGTATTTCAAGTCTAAGCCGCGCCTGGTGGTGGGGGATCGGCCAGTGCCCGATGAATTGCTGGAGGTGGCGCTGAAGGAGATCAAGATCGCCAGCGAGAAGGAAATTCGCGAAAAAATTGCCGGGTTGAAGGGGAGGTAAGCCATGCGTGACGTAGCCATCATTGGCGTAGGGATGATTCCCTTTGGACGACGTGATGAAGATACCCTGGTGGATATGTTGGCTTATGCCTCGATGAAGGCGCTGCAGGATGCCAGGGTAGAAGCGGTGGATGCAGTGTATGTGGCCAATATGGGCGCAGGTATTTTGCAGCATCAGACGGCTGTCGCCAGCGCCCTGGTAGATCGTCTGAGTCTGTTGCCGGCAGCCGCGGATCTGGTGGAAAATGGCCCGGCTTCGGGCGGGTCGGCGGTAAAGAATGGTGTGCTGGCGGTGGCTTCGGGCTACTATGATGTGGTGCTGGTCGCCGGCGGCGAGAAGATGCGCGAGGTGACGGGATGGCGGGCTACCGATTTTGTGGCAACTTTGACCCATCCTGAAGTTGAATATCCCTATGGGATTACGCTGCCGGGCATGGCGGGTATGTTCACGCGCCTGTACATGGAAAAGTACGGGGTGACGGAGGAGATGCTGGTCGAAGTAGCCATCAAAAATCAACAGATGGGAGCACTGAATCCGTATGCGCATGTGGAAATGGCGCTTTCAAAAGAGGGCATCCTCACCAGCCCGCATTCCGTCGTGAACAATCCGCCTGTGGCCAGTCCCTTGCGCTTGTATGATGCCTGTCCGGTAAGTGATGGGGCGGCGGCATTGGTCCTCTGTCCGCTGGATCGGGTTAAGGAGTTTACGGATCAGGTGCCGGTGATTGTGGCGGGCTTCGGTCAGGCTACCGATACGCATACGCTGGCCGAACGGGACGATCCGACGGATTTGAAGGCGGTGACGCTGGCGGCGCAACAGGCGTTTGAGCGGGCCAAAGTCAAACCTGAAGAAGTCAGTGTGGCAGAGCTGCATGATGCCTTCACCATCCTGGAGATTGCTGAAAGTGAGCATGTGGGCTTCTTCAAAAAAGGGGAAGGCGGTAAGGCCGTGCTGGAAGGCAAGACGCGCCTGGGGGGACAGATTCCCATTAATGTGTCCGGCGGGTTGAAAGCGCGCGGCCATCCGGTAGGTGCGACCGGTGTAGCGCAAATTGTGGAGCTGACCTGGCAGCTGCGCCATGCTTTGCCGCGGGAGCGTCAGGTTAAGAATGCTCGCATCGGCTTTAGCATTAATTTTGGCGGCTTTGGGAACAACGTGGTAGCTTTTGTCCTCAAGCGGGGCGAGAAATAGGAGGGTATGGAGCATGAGCACGCTGACGCAGATCACCGCATATCAGTGCAAGAAATGCGGGCGCATTCATTATCCCAAACATGAACGCTGCCTGAATTGCAAATCGCAGGAATTTGAGGAGATCCACCCAGAGGGCGAGGCGACGCTGCTGACTTATACGCAGATTTTCAATTTACCCTGGGGATTTGATGAGCGTTTCCTGTACCTCGCTGTCGTTCAGTTTGACAATGGAGTCAAAGCGATGGGACAGATTGAAGCGCCCGATGGGGCCGACCTCGAGTTGGGCATGAAGCTCAAACCGGCCTGGAAGCCGATTCGCCATGTCCATGGCGAGCCGGTGTACGGCCTTAAGCTCTATCCGTAGCACTCAGTCGGGGCGGTCCAGGTGCCTTCCCATAGATGACTGAAGATTTTGTAAGAGGAGGTGATGGGCGAGCAAAACATACAAATGTGCGGGTAGGAACACAGGCAGGCCTTTCAATCATTTTCCAGGAAGCAGTTTTATTTCAATGAGGAGGTAGTGATGGCTGAAAAAACCGAATCGAAAATCCTTGGCTACATGCCTCAGGATAATCCCCCGCCTCTAGGCATGTTAAGCCTGGGCTTCCAGCAAGTGCTCAC
>DAOTZR010000015.1:0-5464 GCA_034434315.1 Anaerolineae bacterium | reverse complement strand
GCCTTCAGCACTGAGTAGCCCTTACCGGCAAGGCCAATTTGAAGAGCAACCTGGAACACTTCAGGTTGCTCTTTTGCATTATTTCGAAATTTCATCTATAATGATTGAGGCGCGTTATTAATTCTCTGTTTTCTGGTTTCCTTTCCAGGAGGTACTCGATGGGAGACTGCGCCTGTTATGCCCAGGACCTGACCTGGGCCAACAAAAACCAACTGGTTTTTGCTTTTGTGGAACTGACCCCGGCTTGCGATCATCGTTGCCCTGGTTGTAGCAATGTGTACCTGGATCAGCGTATCCGTCCCCCTCTGCCCGCCTCACGCTGGGATCAGGTGTGGCAGCGCTTACGCCCGCATGTGGAGCTGGTGAAAATCACCGGGGGAGATCCTAGCTTGCATCCGGAGTTTCCAACGATTGTAGCCCAACTGGGAGCCTGGGCGCTGCCTTTTGTGCTCTTTACGCACGCGCACTGGCGGGATCCCGACGCAGTCTTATCGGTGTTGCGCCACGCTCAGGGACTGCGCGGATTGCTGGTTTCCCTGCATGGCACAACGGCTGCGGCGCATGAGGCCTTTACGGGTGTCAAGGGCTCTTTCGAGGCAACCCTGGCCAACGTCAGGCGCGCGCTCGATGGGGGCATTGCCACAACATTGAGCGTGGTCATCACCCGCTTTAACTGGGATCAGATGGCACAACTGGTCGAGCTGGCGCAGAGGCTGGGCGCACAGGGGGTGGCCGTCAACCGTTATATCGGGGCACCTTTACCCGCCCTGGAGCCCACCCCAGAGCAGCTCCGCCAGGCCATTCAGTCTGTCCAGAGCCTGCAACGCGCTGGCGCTCCCGTGCATTGGGGTGTGCCCCTTCCGCTCTGCTGGGACGAGGGCACGAGCACACCCTGTCTGGCCGGGGAGGCTTTTGTGACGATTGATCCGTGGGGGAAGGTCCGACCCTGTAATCACGTTTCGGTTTGCTTCGGGGACATCTTTGAGCAGCCCTTGCCCGCTATTCTCCAATCGCCTGCAGCCCGGACCAGGCAGGAGCTCATCCCCCCTGCCTGCGCCGACTGCGTCATCAGTCACCTTTGCCGTGGTAACTGCCGCGCGGAAATGCTGTTACGTCCCGCTTCCAGTTACCTCTGGGCCCCCAGGGTGCGGGAAAAGGCCTTAAAGTCGCCTGTTTGAAGCTCACGGGCAACCCATATGCCGTTCAGCACCTGACCTGTGCCGATAACGCTATCGGCGTTTTGTTCATACAAGCGGCGCAGGGCAAGGCGTTCGGCCTGGGTAAGAGGATAGGCTTCCTGAGCCTGGCGCTGAAAGAGCAGGTCGTACAGAATGGCGCGCCACCCTTTTGCCCCTAGCAAAAGGCCCGGTACCGGGACAATGTAAAAAGCTGTATCGCCATCGCAGATGAAGGGGGGCAAGGCTCCCAGGCCGCCGAATTTCCCGCTCATGATAACAAAATCAGCCATCGGCAAAGCGGCGCCATAAAAAGCCTCGCGCAGATCGGGCAGCTCCAGGCTGCCGTCAAGCCGGGCGCTATCCTCACCCAGAATCGCTGAACCGCCTACCCCCAGGCACAGGCTATGCCGGGCATGCTCCGAGGTTATCGCCTGAAGGTGCTCGGCCCATGCGCCAACCCTGGCACGAAATTCAGTTTCCGGCAAGCCCTGCAGGCCGTAAAAACAGACACGAACCTCGTGGCGCTCGTAAAAATCAAGCCAGAGCCGGGATTGCGTAAGCTTTTGAAGCACAGGTTCAGCAAAGTCCCGGAGGTAGGTATCACTCCGTGCCAGGACCCGCCGGCTAAACAGGGGAACAACAAGCCCCCAAACCCCCGTTGTAAAAAACATTTCAAGCTGCTGGAGAAAGCGACCCTCAATCAGGTTCAGAGCCGCCCGATAGAATTCTGCTCCGTCCGGTGGGCAATCCGTCAGGGCCAACGTCAGGCGGCGCGTTCCGTCAGGGACGTAGACGCCTAAACGAGGATAGTTACGCGTATGGACCAGTTCAGCGATGTGTCCATCATCCCATTGTTGAAAATCTTCCCAGAGTATCATGGCGCCCAGCGGTCCTTCGTCATAGAATCTTTTAAAAAGAGTATACACCAATTTTTTTCAGGGCCTGGTATGCCAAAGGCGCAAGTCAATTTCTTACTTTCTGTCGAAGTCACCGATAAGGTGCGCAACTATTCGGTGACCATTCGAGCAGAGGGTAAAGCCATTGCTTTTAGTTGTACATGCCAGTCGTCCCCCCTATCCCCCAACCCTGCCGGCATTTCATAGCGGCTGCGCACGTTTTGATGGCCTACATGAAAACACTGGTGGAAATGGAAACGTTGAGGAGTGAGGGACACAAAGTCCTGGTATTCTCTCAATCTGTCCAGGCTCTGAGCCTGCTGCGTACCAAAATGGAGGCTCGGAGCATGACTACGCCTATCTGGATGGCCAGACACGCAGACGTTAGGAATAGATTGATCTCTTTCAAAATGACTCCGGGGTGCAATTTTTCTTGATCAGCCTCAAGGCTGGGGGCATGGGATTGAATCTGACCGCGGCTGATTACGTGCTCCACGTTGCCCCATGGTGGAACCCGGCTGTTGAAATGCAGGCCAGTGACCGCGCCCACCGCATCGGTCAGAACAAACCTGTCTTCATCTACAAGTTCATCACGCGCGAAACCGTGGGAGAGAAAATCTTACAACTCCAGGAACGCAAACGGGAACTGGTCGAACAACTGATTTCTACTGAAAGCAGCTTCTTCAAATCCCTGACCCAGGACGATGTAAAACTTCTCTTCTTTTAAGGTCATCGACGTTACCAGCACATCACCGGTCCCGCCAGAGCAGGACAGCCGTTACTTTAAGCAGACGCATGGGCTGGGGGCCTGGACGTATCTATTCGTTTTGCCTTGATGTCTGTAGCGGGATAATGTCCCACGACACAATCCCCTGGCTTGATGGCTTCATTTGCCCCGTTGGTCAAACCCGGTGCGGTTTTAGTTTGCCACACTAACAATTTTAATAAGCGTAGTAAAATAAGCCCTGAAATAACAAAACTTGGAAATCAGGGAAACAGATATGAGCGAACAGCTTGGGGACAAAGTCTTTGCAGAAAAAATTTGGAAAAAGAATTTCATCGCAGTATGGATCGCTGAATTTTTAGCAATCATTGGATTTGCTACTGTTGTGCCCATCTTACCTTTTTACGTTGAGGCTCTGGGCGTTCCCAAGGATCGCATCAACACCTGGACAGGGCTGGTCATCGCCGCTCCGGCTTTTGCCATGGCGTTCATGGCGCCGATTTGGGGCGCCCTGAGTGACCGGTATGGGCGCAAACTCATGGTTGAACGGGCCTTGCTCAGCGGTAGTGTGCTGATCGGCCTGATGGCTATGGTCCAAACGGCGCAGCAGCTGGCTCTGTTACGCCTGATCCAGGGAGCTTTGACCGGATCGGTCGCCGCAGCGACAACGCTGGTGGCCAGCACAACCCCGCGCGAACATCTGGGAGCCACCCTGGGTAAACTGCAACTCGCCGTATTTTTGGGACAGTCACTCGGCCCGCTCGTGGGCGGATTCATAGCTGACCTGTCCGGTTATCGCATGGTCTTCGCCATCACATCCGCACTGTTGTTTCTGGCCGGCATGATCGTCCTGGTCATGGTGCACGAGCAATTCATCCCCATCCCCCGAAGTCCAGACACACAGCCTCTACCTCTGCGTCTGCGGCAAACTTATCGCCTGCTATTTGGCGGTTCCCTGTTAGGACTGGTGCTTTTCCTGCGGTTTTCGTTGCGCCTGGGTCTGCGCATGTCTTCCCCCTTGCTTCCCCTGCTGGCAAAAACCCTGCTGGCGCCGGATTCTCCCTGGTTAAGTTCTGCGGCGGGGACTCTGGTTTCGCTTTCCGGCCTGAGCAGCGCCATCTCAGCCCCCATTCTGGGACGGTGGGCGGATCGGCATGGAGCGCGCCGCATCTTGTTGGCCTGCGCCGGCATGGCTGGCCTGGGTCTGACTTTCCAGGGATTGGCTCAGGCTTACTGGCAACTGTTGATCTGGGAAATCCTGCTAGGCATCGCCATCGGGGGAACCCTGGCCACGATCAGCGCCTACGTGGGACGTGTGGCGCCGGAAGGCCGCACGGGTCTGGCCTACGGCCTGGATTCAACCGCAGTCTCCCTGGCCAACAGCCTGGGGCCCTCGCTGGGAGGCTGGCTGGCTGACTTCACCTCGTTACGGATCGCCTTCCTGGCCGGCGGCCTCACTGCATGGATTTCGGCCCTGGGTGTTCTGCGCCTGCCCGCCGACGAAAAAGCCACGGAACCCCTTCCTCTCGCCTGCGGCAAATAATCCAACAGCCCCCCAGGAGGCTCCTCCTGGGGGGAAACCTCTGCTTCAGGGCTGGAGAATGTCTTCCGTGCGGCCTTCGATAGAAATGACCACGTCCTTAACCGTACTGAATTGCAGCAAGGTCATTTTAATCTGGCGGATGATCAACGATCCGCGCAACGAGCCACACGGACAGGTCTCCAACTCGCGCGAAAAATCAGCGTAGGCCACACCATCCTTGATGGCCAGACTGCGCAAGCGCACATACTCCCCCCAACTGGGATTCAATTCCTGGCGATGCTGCGCCACCTGCGCCGGGGAAGGGATAGCGGATGTCCAGCCCTGGGGATTACCCGGCGGCGGTCCCCACAGAAGTATATTTAACGCCGCGCGTCCCACCGCCACAGTCTTGGGGATCCGTACCGTAGCCGTAACCGGGTCCTCTCCCTTCAACCAGACCACCTTAATCGGCATGGTATTGGGATCGTTGGCCGGCAAATAGCGCACATTCTGACGCGCCAGGAGGGTATTTTGCTCATCGTAAATTTCGATGCGCGCCGTCTGAGCGGTAGCCGGACCATCGCCATCCAACACAGTCATGAGAAACCCGCGTCCATCGAGACCAGGGAGCGCGTCAACCGTGCGTTCAAAGCCACTGCCATCCTCCCAGATCACCTTGACCCGGACACGCTGCCCTGCACTCCCCCCTCGCGCCAGCAAACGAATGGGCAAAGTCACCTCTTCATCCTCAGCCGGCACCTCGATCGTCCCGCTTGTACTGGCATCCAGCTTAATCGCCACCCTGGCGCTGACGACAATCGAACCATCGCGGGCGCTCAACTCGGCAACCTCCAGGTACCCATTGCCGTTGAGCGCGCTGCAGCCCACCGTCCAGACGAAGCTACCCGGCTGCCCCATTTCCACATTCACCATCATCGGCGCTTCATACAGCACCGTCCCGGCCAGATCATAGATGCGCAGGCGATAAGTAGATTCGAAAGGCGCAATGGTGAAATCCCCCTTAGCCGTGAAAGGACACCGCACTGTTGTATTGGGCGTAGGGTAAGTAATACGCAATTGTCGCGGGTTGTGGGGGGGCGTAGCGGCAGGTCGGTTGGGGCGTGCGGTTGGGGTAGGTGATGGG
>DAOTZR010000014.1:0-11509 GCA_034434315.1 Anaerolineae bacterium | reverse complement strand
CCTGGTTTGGGCCTATAATGTGCTACAAGCCCAATTTTGACGCAACCAGGAGATTCTTGCCACCCATGTCCGAACTCACGTCCGAAGCTCAGAAAATTGCCCCTTGATTTTGGATAATAAATATAGTAATATAGATGCAAATATTTTTAAATAACCAGGAGGCTCTATGGAACCCGGCACCCAGGCTCCCGATTTCACGCTAATTTCGGATACAGGCGAATCCGTCTCGCTCTCTCAATTCCGCGGGCACAAGGTTGTGCTCTACTTCTACCCCAAAGCAGACACGCCCGGCTGCACGGCTCAGGCCTGCGCAGTTCGGGATGCTTTCCCCCAGATCACCGAAAAAGACATCATCGTCATTGGCATCAGTCCCGATGCCCCGGAAGCTCTGCGCAAGTTCCGCGCGAAATACAAGCTGCCCTTCATCCTGCTTTCCGATCCCGATTACACTGTCGCAAAGGCCTATGGTGCAGCCGGGGAAAAGACCCTCTTTGGCAAGAAAGTCTACGGAATCATCCGCAGCCACTTTGCCATTGACGAGGAAGGGCGTCTGAGTCAAGGCGAGTTGCGCGTCAACCCGCTCAAGACGGCCGAGCTGGCGCTCAAGCTGGGGTAAAGCGCCATGCCACGCCTGACCCGCCGGCAATTCCTTGGCCTGGTGCTCGGAGGGGCGACACTGGCCCTGCTAGAGCGGTGTATGCCACGCCTTGCAGGGCCTACTACCGTTGCGCCCACGCTGCTACCCAGCGCCACCCCCACGCCCACTGCGGCCTCCACGCCTACCATCCCCCCGTCGCCGACGGGAAAACCGCGCCTGCTGCAAAACGAAAATCGTCCGGGCTTCTACATTCGCTACTACAAGCCTTTCGAACCCGTTGATGTGGCAACGTGGCGGCTGGAGGTGGGCGGCAAAACGCGCCAGAGCTTGAAACTAAGCCTGGATGACCTGTTGCGCTGGCCGGCAGAAACCCAGGCTTCACGCCTGAAATGCGTAGAAGGCTGGTCCGCCGCGGCAATCTGGACGGGTATCCGGCCCCAGGTCCTGGTTGAACGGGTTGCCCCCCTCGCCGAAGCGAGCTGGGTCCATTTCTTCAGCGCCGACGACTACTACGAATCCCTGCCCCTGGCCGATTTTCTTTCCCCGCGGGTCCTGCTGGCTTACGGTATGAACGGCGCGCTGCTGCCTCCTGAATACGGCAGTCCGCTGCGGCTTTTGGTGCCCTTCAAATACGGCTACAAAGGCCCTAAAGCCCTGGTGCGTATCGTTTTTGAGGATAAGCCTCTGCGCGGCTACTGGCCTACGGTTTGGCCTTACAGCGAAGAAGGCGACATCCAGGAGGGGGCTGATTATGCGCTGGACCTGGGGGATGTGCGGGTGCATCAACGCGGTGAAGTCATCTATCCGGACGGGTTGGAATCAACCTGGGCGGGACAAAATTAAACCGGGGGCCGCCCCAAAGCCCCCGGTTATCCAGAAGGAGGAGAATCGCTTGTGTCCCCGACGCCCCAATTACATTTATACTATACCCAAACCCTGGCTTACTTGCTTGACGCTAACCTGACGCTAACCTGACGATTTACCACTCACCCCGGCGATAAGCCTCTTTACGCTCCACATAAGCGGGAGCATCGCGCGCGACCATTTCTTTTTGCTCAGGGCTGAGCGGCCCCACGATCCGCGCCGGCACGCCCAACGCCAGCGTCCCTGGTGGCACCACCATGCCGGGCGGAACCAGCGCGCCCGCAGCGACCAGAGCCCCGGCGCCGATATGCGCGCCATCAAGGACGGTGGCCTGAATGCCAATGAGCGCCCCATCCTCGATAGTACACCCATGAACCACAGCGGCATGGCCTATGGTGACGTTGGCCCCAATCCGGCAAGGGAAATCCCGTGAGACATGGACCACCGCGTTATCCTGGATATTGGAGCCAGCGCCTACGCTGATGGGGGCCACGTCGCCTCGCAAGACCGCGCCAAACCAGACGCTTACATCGGGTCCCAGGGTCACATCGCCGCGCACGACGGCGGTTTCGGCAACCCAGGCGCTGGGGTCAATCTGCGGCTGCCGGCCCATGCGGCGACCTCACACCACGGGCCGGAAGTCCACGACCCGGCCATCCAGTTCGTAGATGTACCGGCCATGCCTGACAATAGTGGGCGTAGCTTGCAGGAATTGGGCGAGTTGCGCGCGTTCGTCGGCACTGAGCCATTGGGGCAGGTCGGAGGTGGCTTTAAAGCCAGCGATGTGCGCCAGAGCCTGGAGATAGCCCATTTCCTCCGCGCTCAAGAGATTGTAGCGGGTGCGGAAATAGGCTACATCCGGGTCGGTGTGGATAAGCGGTTGCAGCCAGAGGCGATGCAGCGAGGTGCGCAGGGCGTTGCGCGCTCCTGGGCCGGAGGTGTCGTGCAGATAAACGCTGCGCTCTTCGTTGTCCCAGTAGGGAGCCACGTCGGGGCCAATGCGCATGCCATTGGCCAGGCCCAGGGTGGGCAGGATGGGCGCACCACAGGCCAGAAGGTAGGTTTCCGGCCCCATCACGCGGCGGATACGTTCCAGGGCCTCGCGATAGGCCGCCTCGCGGGGCATGGGGCCATAACGTACGCCAGGGAGCGCTGCCGCGTAGAGAAAGTCGAGCTTGAGGTAGGTAAAGCCCCAATCCAGGGCCTGCTGAATACGTTCGTTCACCCAGGTCTGGACGTCGGGATGGGTGACATCGAGGGCGTAGTAGGGTCCCCCCCAGTTGTGTCCAGCGGGAACAGGGTCGCCATCGGCATCGCGCAACAGCCAGTCGGGGTGATCGCGGAACAGGCGCGCCGAAGGTCGCACGATGAAGGGAGCCATCCACAGCCCTGGCGTGAGCCCCGCCGCGCGGATGTGCCGCGCCAAAGCCTCCATGCCGGCGGGGAACTTGGCATTGGCCTCCCAGTCGCACATGTCCTGCTGCCAGCCATCATCAACCTGAAAAACTTCAAAAGACAGGCCCGCGAGGTCATCCAGGACGGCGTAAAGGATGTCCTGGGTGATGCGGGTGTAAAGGCCGTACCAGCTACACCAGACGCGCGGCGCGGGTCGGGTAACCTGGGCCTGCAAGACCTGGGCCAGATGCGCGGCATAGGCCGCAAAGACCTCGGCTTCCTCTCCATAAGCCACAAACCAGCGCCCTTGAGGGAGACGAGTGTGTCCGGCCAGAGTAGCTTCGTCGGCCCAGACAAGCGCGTCGCTACCCAGAGCGCCTAACAGCAGGATGCGCTTGTCGCTGCCTTCGAGGGCCCCAACGCCACTGCTGGTATGATAGGGCCGGGCTAACAGAGCGGGGTCGTCTATCTGAGGGCGCCTTTCAACCGGCAGGGGCGGTTGAGGCGGCTCACGCAGGTTCACCCACAGGGCCGGACTCCAGGATTGCCAGCCGTGCCGGTAAAATCGTGTGGCGCCAAAGGGATGGCGGATCTGGACATCTTTACCGTGCAGGATGCAGCCTGTAGGGAGGGTTTCGATGGTGTCCGCCTCTACGGTAAGAAGCAGGGTTTCAAAATGTAACGCGAGGGTCACATGGCCTCCTTAAAGCTAATCTTGGTTGATGTGGGTCTGTAATTCGCAGGAACGAATGTAACCGGTCACTTCAATTTCCTGCTTTTGGACACCAGGAACACTGGCAATGGCCTGTTTAATCTTCCTGGCCAGGTCCAGAGCGATGGGACACAGGGGGGAGGAGGGCCGGAAACGATAACGAACGGTGCCCGTAGCCTCGTCTACCGTGAGGTTTTCCACCAGGCGCATGGTGATCACGTCCATTTCGGTTTCCGGATCCATGACCTGGGTCAGGCACAATAGAATCTGTTCGCGCAGGGTCGGGGGAACAGCCATACAACCTCCTTAAAAATATCAGTTTGATGAGTTCAGAGCACGATTCAAGTCCATGATGATTTCGGGGAAAGCGGTGCGACCTTCGACAGCAACCAGGTCCACAGCCTGACGCAAGACGATTTGGGCGTCGAAGTAGCGTTTCTGGTTGAGCAAAAAGCGGCCCTCGGTGTGCAGAACCTGGGCGCGATCAAAAGCGGTTTTGGACCAAGACTGGGCTTTTTTGAGGGCTTCTTCAGCTTCGTCCAGACGTTCGGGCTGATAATCTACATAAAAACGCGCCAGGGCATTGAGGGCAACAGGATTATGGGGATCAAGTTGGACGGCCTTGAGGAAGTCCTGTTCGGCCTGGGTAAGGTCTCCGCCCGCAGCGCGGGCGAAGCCCTGGGCCACGTACAGCAGCGGGTTCTGAGGGTCAAGTTGCAGGCCGCGCCCGGCAGCCTGCAACGCCCCGGCAATGTCACCCTGTCGGGTCAGGGCCAGGGAAAGCCAGGCTTCCGCTTCGACAAAATCGGGGTTAATAGCGGCAGCACGGTCGAACTGGACAGCAGCTTCCACATAGTAGCCTTCGTAGTAGTAGAGCAGGCCCCGCCAGTAACGCGCCTGATACGCATCGGGGTCCAGAGCCAGGGCTTTGTCGAAAGCGTTTTCCGCTTCCACCCAACGGCGCAGATGGAAGTAGCTTTGGCCCACGCCCAGCCAGGCTTCCAGACGATTGGGGTCAATTTGAACGGCGTGCTCGAAATCAGCGCGGGCGGCATCGTAGGCCAGGCGTTCGAGATAGACCGCACCGCGTTGCAGGCGCAGCTCGACATTATCCGGCTCTTTAATGATCTTCAGGTCGTAGATAGTCTGGACGGGTGGAGCCGGGGTAAGCCGAATCGGCGTCGGGGTTGGACCGGGTGTAGAAGTAGGATAGGGTTGGTTCGTAGGCACTGCGGTCGGCGCCGGTGTTTCGCCTGAAGGCTCTACTTCGTAAGTGACGTCAGGAATATCGGGAACGGAGGTAGGGGTCGGCCAGGGGATCGGCGTGGGCAGAGGAACGGCCTTACCGCTATTGACTATCGTGAGAATCAGAGCGATGACGACAATCAACGTCATAACGCTCAGCACGCCAAGAATGAGCCATTGCCGCCGGGTAAAAGCCATACGCTCCTCCACTGGAATGGGTGTTTCCGACTTTAAGCTTAGTATAATGGGAGCGGCTGAAAGCGCAAGCTTTTTTCGTCCGGATTTTGGGCAACGCCCCTGTAACGCGATGGTCGTATTCTGGTGGTGAGAACAGGATTTATCCCAATGGCACTGACCTTTGAACGATCGGTGCGGATCGACGCCTGGTGCCGCAGGCGACAGTTAACAGGGCTTCGGTGGTAACTCCCTCGATATTGTTAGACTGGCCGTACGTTGTTGACCTCGCCCAGCTCCACCCCACACCTTTCCTTATCCTCTCCGCACGGCTGAGAGGGAAGGAGAGGGTGAGGGAGGGGTTAGGAGAGGTCACAGACTCGAATCTAACAATGTCGAGCTACCTGCCATAGCGATGGGAAGTGCTACCGACCAAGCGCTGACACGGTCGGTACAATCCATAAACCTGTTCACGAGGCGTGCTCCGTTCCGCCAGGCGCAGTTTCAAACGCCAGCCCAGCCATCTACCAGGGTGGGTAGTTACAAAGATAGCATCAAAATTAAAAGTTTTGCTCAACTTCCTGTATAATTGGTTTAAGACATGCACCTGTCCGAGGTGAAGGTATGGAACAACTGATAACCAGGCTTACAACTGCGCGTTGGAAAACCATCCTGTTAGGGGTTGTGCTGTACATCGGGATTGGACAATTTGTGCACTATCTCCCCAACCCGATGGTGCCCGAAGCCATCATCGCCCTGAATATGACCATCGTAGTGATCATGGCCTATTTCACCGGCCCCTGGGAGGGAGCTTTAATCGGCCTGGTAGGAACGTTGGGCAATTTCTTATTCAAGCTCCTCATACGCTCGGTGGATTTTTATGAACTGGCCGCTGTGCTGCCGCACACGGTTATGGGAGCTTATGCAGGCTGGCTGGCCATACGTGATCCCAATAAAGAGCGAAAAATCATCACAGCTCTCTGCATTTTTGTAGGGCATGGGTTGAATGTGGCGGTTTTCATTATCACAGGATTGCTGGCCTTACAACAGATAGCCTCGCCGGTGTTCTGGAGCGGCTTGCTGACCGAGGGCATCATTGACATCATCGTGATTTTGCTGGTTATTTCGATCGTCGAAAACGCGCGAACAGAAAAAGCCTGGCGGCCTTTGAGTAAGACTTACCTCCACAAACATATGGGGTTAATTGTTGTCATCCTGGCCTTGAGTCTGACACTCCTCTGGCTTTTCCTGGGAGGTATACGCATAGCCGGGTACATGACCATTATTCCCGTGCTGTTGGCCAGCCTGACCCTGGGCCATCTTGAGGCCTGGCTTCTGGCGTTGCTTTTGAGCATCCCGATCACCTGGCACATCGTCTCCGGCAATAATAAGGCTTTATCCTTCACATCCGAGGAACTCACTGCCCTGGCCCTCACGCTCAATCTGGTGGCTTTAACGGTCGGGGAAATGGCCGAGACCCTGAAGCAACAGAAAGAACTGGCGCTGCGGCAGGCAGATGAGCTGCAAAAGGCCTACTTTGAACTCAAGCGAGCCGACCATATGAAGGCGGAAATGATTCAGAATATTTCGCATGAATTGCGCACTCCCCTGTCCCTTATCGTAGGATATGCGGAGCTGTTAACAACGGGGATGCTGGAGCGCCTGACCCCCGAACAACGGCGGGCAACGGAAGCTATTTACACGCACGGGCGCCATCTGGCCTACCTCGTAGAACAGGTGACGATTTTGCACCAGGTAGAACAGGGCCATATTTCGCTCCAACCCACCTCCCTGGTAAACCTGGTCCAGACCTGCATCGAAAAACGCCGGATGTGGGCCGTTGGCCATAAGTGTCCCTTGCATTTTGACTTGCGCAATGATATCCCTATGTTGGAACTGGATGCGGAATATCTGGGACGAGCCATTGATGCCCTGATTGATAACGCGGTGAAATTCAGCCCTGAGGGCGGGAATGTGGAAATCAGCCTCTGGCGTGATTCCGAGCGGATCTATCTTGCCGTGCGGGATCATGGCATTGGCATTGCCCCCAAGGACCACGAACGGCTGTTCAAACGCTTCAGTCAGGTAGATGCTTCCACAACCCGCCGTTTTGGAGGCATGGGAACAGGGCTGGCTCTGGTTAAAGAGGTCGTCAACGCCCATCAAGGCGATGTCTGGTTCGAAAGCGCACCTGGACAGGGCAGTACCTTTGGTTTCTGGCTACCCCTACATCCCCAAGGTGTGGAAGAGTTGTGGAAAGCTCCGAAAACCGACGAGCGAGGATAGTCTGTGATCGAAGCATGGGAGCGCGAACGTGAGGCGATGGTCGCCTTAATCCGCCAGCATGGCGTACGCGATCAGGCAGTGCTGACGGCCATGGCCCGCGTTCCCCGCCATCACTTTGTATTGCCCGAATACCAGGCATATGCTTACGGCGATCACCCGCTCCCCATTGGTTATGGACAAACCATTTCTCAGCCTTACATCGTCGCTCTGATGACGGAAGCTTTGCATCTGACGGCGGGCGCGCGCGTGCTCGAAATCGGCACAGGATCGGGCTATCAGGCCGCGATCCTGGCCGAAATGGGGATGGAAGTGTATTCCGTGGAAAAAATTCCCGAACTTCACGCGCGCGCCCGACAAGTTTTGGAAAGCCTGGGCTATCAGGTGCACTTGCGTCTGGGGGATGGGTACGCCGGTTGGGCGGACTTTGCGCCCTATGACGGCATCATCGTCACGGCGGCACCCCTGGAAGTCCCCCCCGCTCTGCTGGCTCAATTGCGGGTAAACGGCTATCTGGTCATTCCCGTTGGCCCGCGTTCCAGTTTTCAAAATCTCTGGCAGATCCGTAAGACCGAAACCGGGTTGGAATATCGCGATCTGGGCGGCGTGGCTTTTGTTCCACTCGTGCCCTCATTGGGAGGAGCGGGCTAGGGTCAACAGGCGTTTTCCCCGTATCTGTTTAAAAGTCGCCCCCTGGCAGACGCAGCGCAAAGCCAGCAGGGGGTCCTCCAGATAAGTACCGGCCACCAGGTCAACCCCACAGGAGAAAAACACAGGTGAAAGCGGCGCCGTCCCTCCCAGCAGCAAAACGTAAGCCTGCGGATCGCGGTAGGTGATAATGCTCTCGAACGTGTCGTTGAGCAGCGTGGCGCCGGTGATGGCAATCACATCGGCCTGAGGCAGGAAGTCGGGGATTCGTTCAGCTGGCAAATCGCCCTCATGCGGATCGAGTTCGAACACCCAGGTCATCGCCGCCCGCGCCCGCACCCGATCCACAAAGGGGAAATGCCCCACAAAGGCCACTTTGCGCCCTGCGCCGCGCTCCAGGATGACCTGTTCGGCGTTCACTTCACGGCAAGCGGCCAGGTCCACATCCAACAGAGCATTGAGGGTGGCCAGGCCGATGCTGCGCTCCGTTGGACTGGATGAGGACAGCAGGTCCAGCCAATCCGTCACGGCAAGGTCGAGTAACTGGCCGGCCTGACGCACCGGCATCTCACCACCCCGATGATGGTCTCCTGTAGGCCCTCCAGTGCCGGAAATGCCTCCGCGCAGCCGTCCATCCAGTTCCATCACCGCCACGGTCCAATGGGCTCCCACACAAATATCGGCCACGCGGGCCCGTCTGGCAGTGGGTTCGAGCTGTTCCTGCAAACGAAGCAAGATTTCCAACATGACTCCTCCTGGTCAGCGTTTTAGCATAAACTCGCGGGCGATGCGTTCATGCACGTGCGTGACCTGTTCCAGAGCCGCAGGCGGCAGCCCGTTGACAAAGCAGGGCATCCATTGTACCCTTGGGTTAAAGTCCTGCAGTCTGGGGAGGTCCTATGGAACATCTGAGCGTAATCATGGAAGCCTGTAAAAGCATCGCCCTGGTAGCCCATGATAACAAAAAACAGGATTTATTGGAATGGGCCCGTTTCAATCGCGACGTGCTGGCCCGGCATCGCCTGTACGCCACCGGTACAACCGGAACGCTTTTGAGCCACGAGCTGGGACTTGAGGTCCAGACGTTTCAGAGTGGCCCCCTCGGCGGGGACCAGCAGATCGGCGCCAAAATCGCCGAGGGCGCCATAGATTTCCTCATCTTCTTTTGGGATCCGCTGGAACCCCAGCCGCACGATCCCGATGTCAAGGCGCTGTTGCGCATGGCTGTGGTGTGGAACATCCCCACAGCGTGCAACCTGGCCTCGGCGGACTTTATGATCTCTTCGATTCTGATGGATCGGCCTTACGAGCGCCGGGTGCCCGATTACGAAAGCTACCGAAAACGGCGCATCAGCACGATCCTGTAAAAAAGCCGCCAGAATGCGTGCTATAATTCTGGCGGCCCATGCCGGATTTAGAATGAGGCTTCGAGCAAGGCCCGGAAGCGGCGTGCCACCTCTTCCAGAATAGCCACGGCGATCTCGCCATCCTCGCGCAATACACCGAGGAAATGTTCGCGCGGCATGATCAGGCATGCCGTCGGCTCTTCGGCAATGACCGATGCGGTACGCGGTCCGCCATCCAGCAAGGCCATTTCGCCAAAGAAATCGCCAGGTCCAAAATAATTGACGACAATTTCCTCGCCACTATCGAGCCGGCGCACGGCTTTAGCTCGTCCCGAAACCAGGATGAAGAAGCCATATCCACCACGCCCTTGCGGAACAATCACCTCACCGGGTTCACATTGACGCTCTGAAAACGTCCGGGCCAGCTTTTCCAACTGCCGTTTCTTGAGGGAACAAAACACCGGTACGCGCGCCAAAGCCTGTGCAATTTCTGTAAAGTCTGTCATATCGCCTCCCTGGATTGTGTTGCAAAACCTGAAAGCTTTATCATTATAGCTTTATCCCAGGGAATGGGCAAACACACGCCGCCCCATTTTTGCTTTGTCCGGAAAAGAAACACGAGGTCAAAACGAGGCCATACCTTCGCTGAGAGCGCTTAAAACCTGCCTGAAGTGGGCCATGCCACCTCAGGCCAGGACATCATCGCTTCAAGGGTGTGCAGGCGATAAGGCTTGCGTTGGCAAGAAGCCGGCGGGCCACTCTTCTGCCGCTGGAAGCCGGCCCGCGTGATCCAGGGGAATTTCCTGTACGTTGGTAACCCCCTCACGACTCAGGGAAAGGAAATACAAGCCAATGTAATCCGGCGAAATCAGACCCTCGCGCACACAGGCCGCCACGCTCTGGAGCAGCACTTCACTATGCGTTTCGATCAAATACCAGCGCCCGGCGCGTGCCATCTCGCTCAGGAATCTCCCCAGACGTTCCTGTACACGCGGAGGAAGGTGCTGCTCCGGTTGCTCCAGCAACACCATCTCCCCGCGTTCTGCCAGCAGGCTTTCCAACACCAGGGGAATACTGCGCGCCACTCCCAGACCCGTATCGCGCACATTGATCCAGTTTGAACCGATGCGCAGTTCGGGCACAAAGAAGCCCTGTCGGCCCGGAAAACGCCGGATACGAATTTCATCCACCAGCCCCAGGCCTTCGCTGCCCAGCCAACGATTGAGCTGGGCGAGCAGGCGCTCCTCGGCCTGGTCCTGGGCCAGGAGCTGCACCGCCTGATCCACTGCGCCGCCCGTTTCCTGGCGCGCCATCGGTCTGATGGCATAGACGCGCTCCTGTTGGGGAGGCCAGGGAGCCACGTAGCGAAGATGCGTTAACCATTCAGTGATGAGAGGCCACGAACGCCAGGGCTCGCCGCGGAAGCCTTCATGGCCGGTCAACAGCAAGCCGACCCGCAGCGCCGCCGCGTCTACGGGCTCCAGTTCCACAATGGGAAGAAAGCCATGCCACAGCGCTATGCCGCGGTCGCTCATCTTCCCTGCACGCACAATGCCCAGGTGTTGGCTTCCATCCTCATCGCGCAGATAACGCACCTGGGTGGTGGTGATTTCGTAGAACAGTTCACCGCCCTGTTCGAAAAAAGCCATCTCATCATAATGGCTGCTGCTGCCCTCGAACTCGCGCATCTGCAGGACGCCTTCGCGCCCATCTACCCGAAAACGCAGCCTTTCCCTCTCGCCTTCTTTCCCCACCATCACGCCACCTTCCAGCTCCAGGCGGAAAGCCAGGCCCTCTTGCTGGTATTGGAGCGTTGCCGTATCGTGGTAACTGCCCAAATCCACCCAGCGATTGCGAAAGGCCAGGACGGTTTCGGGCGCCATCAGAGTCCCTTTAAGCAACAATAAAGCTTGCAGCAGTGAGCTTTTGCCCGCGTTGTTAGGCCCCACCAGGAACGTTAAGGGGCGCCCTTCCAGCAGATTCAGGCGCCGAATAGATTTGAAATTCTCTAAGCCCAAAGACCAGCCACTCATAGGTCACCTCAATGTATGCGAACATAGCACCGCATAGTAAGTTCAGTGTATCATGAACCTTTGCAAACCAAGATGACGATCTGATAACGCTTTGGTTAACGCGCCAATCCGGTTGTAACTACTACTTGACCACAGGGATTATTGCGGATATAGCCGCTGGAGCCTGGTTCGGGCATCTGCGGTCGTGAAGCGCCAATCCACCGTCGCTCTG
>DAOTZR010000013.1:0-2051 GCA_034434315.1 Anaerolineae bacterium | reverse complement strand
CTCGCTCCGCTCGCGTCCGCATAACTGGCGGTTAGAGCTGACGCTGGCGTCGGCGCTGGCGCGCCTCCGCTGCGCGCAGCTCAACCGCCGCGCCGTTAGCCTGTCAGGCTCAAAGCCGGAGGAACGCATCCTCCGGCTTTGGGGTTAGCAGACTTGCCCAGAGACCTGATTAGCGTCCGCGCCGTCCCCATCCCCGCTGCACGGGTCCAGTCTCGTCCACCGTCCCAATGATGCTCTGATACGTCGCCTCATCCAGGACCTGAGGGGTGTACTGCGTCCCAAACTGCCACTCGAGGACGCGCACGAAAGCTCGTAGATGACTGCCAGACCCCGTCAGTAGATTGGTGTAGACCTGCTGGATATCGGCGTTATCGATCTGGCTCAGGCGCGCCTGAAGATCGGCGATATCGAGTTCTTCAATATAGGCCCCTACTTTTAAGGCCTCCAGAGCCGAAGCCTGTCCCTGCGCCACCAGACGGGCATACAGCGCTTGCAAGTCGGGGTTACTGAACTCACCCAGCGCTTTACCCGCGGCTGGATCGGCGATCCCGTAGCGTTCCAACAGCCCCAGCACACTTTCCATGTGCGCCTGCTCGCTCACGGCTATGGTGTTGAACGTCTGCAGCCCCCAGGTCTCATACAGGGCGACGTAAACATCGTGAGCCAGCTTCTCTTCTTCGCGCATCCAGACCAGCCCGGCCTGTTCTTCAGCGCTCAGGTCAGAAGGCGGCAGGATGTTCCAGCCTGGCGTAACCTCAGGTCGCAACAGTTCACCGGTCCCCTGTCCGGCACGCCCATAACCTCCGCCATAGATTGTCGCCCCCTCGGTTCCGGCCCCTCTATAACGCCCTCCATAGGACGTTGTCCCCTCGGTTCCGGCACCGCCCCGCGCTTCGACGGTTTCAGGATGGGCCAGAATCCAGGCACCTCCCCCGATCAACGCCGCCAGTAATCCAGCTACAGCCACCCAACTCAAAACTTTGCCCACCATATGTCACCTCCAGATAGTATTAAAATTGATCAGCCAACTGCGGGTGCTTCCACACCCTACTCCTGCACCGGGCAGGCCTGCGCGCGTTGCAAACGCGGACGATTTTTGAGCATTTCCTTCGTCACACACACCAACCATTTCCAGTGCAAGACAACATGAAGGACAACACCGGCAATCATCACCAGGCTGAACAGTGTGTGCAGATCGTTTCAGGTGTCCCGTGCCAGTCCCAGCCAGGTCCGCAGATAAGCCGGATTCCGTCCGCCCTGATAGCCGCCGCTTCCCATGAACAGGAAGGCGATCCCGCTAAGCGCTGAAAGTCCGAAAGCCAGACCAATGACCAGATCCAACACGTAGTTCAAATAGGTCTTTTTCATAACAACCTCCTCACGTTTAGGATAGCTTTATAGTAACCCGCCATGATTAAGCTGTGATGAAGGTTCCATGGAATTTTGTGAAGACAGGTAACTACACCCCCGTTCCTCTCCCGAATGGGGCGAAGAGTGGGGGACTAAGCATGGGTTTTGCGAGCGGCGAAGCCGCCCGCAAAACCTATCTTTAAAGCCCTCGCTCGCCTCTTGAGGGGAGAGCGAGGGGGGGAGGGGTAAAACGAGAGAAAAAGTAAAAGCCTGTCTAACAAGCACCACCCGCTTTATGGAAAATGCGCTAAATGCTTGCCGATTCCCGTGTGTGAATCAGGTCGAAAAATCTG
This sequence comes from Anaerolineae bacterium, assembly GCA_034434315.1. Classification (GTDB taxonomy): domain Bacteria; phylum Chloroflexota; class Anaerolineae; order B4-G1; family SLSP01; genus DAOTZR01. The sequence goes on along the minus strand of DAOTZR010000013.1, from coordinate 348 downwards.
TCCTGTAGCCTCTTCGGGATAAGGCAGGTAGATACGAAAACAGTCCAATGCATACGCAAGTCGCCCCATGCTCAGCAAGTGGATACGAGCAAATCTACGGGGGATGGCGCTCCTTCTCCGCGTGGCTTTCCAACATTATTGAGAAAGTCTGGTAGAACACCTCGCCACACCAGCAGCCGGGCGTGCTGGACCTGATGCTTCAACAACGCCAAAATCCGTGTAGAACAGGATTATGAACGTTAAGAATTTAATCGGGTAACGGCTGGATAGCCGAATGGGAGGGGCGAGAGCAAGCCCGGCGATGATGCGGTGATTGAAATCACCTCGTTGGGCCTGCGGCACCATGCG
>DAOTZR010000012.1:0-2322 GCA_034434315.1 Anaerolineae bacterium | reverse complement strand
ACCCCGCTTCTAACATCACCTGTTGGGCCTGCTCCCAACTGCGTGGGTCAAAGCGACCGGGCGTGTCGGTCTGCCAGTAATCCAGGGTCGCTTCCAGCACGGCGAGCTGAGTCTGGGCGTTCTGAGCATCGTTTAGCCCCTCAACATAACGCTTGCACAGCTCCAGTGTGGCGGAGGGGTCATCCGCAAGGACGTCCTGGAGCCCCTGTAAAAACGCCGTAACAAAAGCCCGCACGCGCTCTGGGTGCTCGCGAACCATCGTCTCATTCGTTACCAGCACATTCGAAACCAGATTGGCGTAATCGGCCACATACAAGGCGCTGAAAGGCGTTCCTTCCTGAATGAGGATGACCGGCTCATTGTTGGCGTACACCACAGCCGCATCCACCGTTCCGGCACTCAGCGCGGCCAGTTGCGTGTATCCGATTTCCAGAATTTCGACATCGTTCTCGGTCAACCCGCCGGCTTTGAGCAACGCGCGCAGCCCGATGTAAGAAGCCCCAAACGTGGCCGGAATGCCGATTTTCAAGCCGCGCAAATCCTCCGGGCCGCGTAATTCGTGACTCAGTGAGATCACCGCTACCGGGAAGCGCTGAAACCAGGCGGCGACCGCTACCACGGGGAGCCCCTGACTGCGTGCCTGGATCACCTGATCCCCGCTGGCGATGGTGAAAGGGACCTGCCCCGCGGCTACGAGCTGCATCCCGTCCGTTTCCCAGCGGTAATCAAAGCTCACCGCGTACTGGGCCTGAATGAAATAACCACGCTCCAGGGCCACATAAAAGGGACTGAACTGGACATTGGCCACATACCCCATGGGCAAATTGAGCGCTTCAGGTGTCGGTGCGGAAGGTTTCCCGCACGCACTCAAAAGCAGAACCACAACCAATACCACCATCCAACTGTTTCGCATCACTGACCTCCTGATAAAATATGCTTAACGGGTCGGATCGTGTCTTTGCCAGCGCAAAAGATAACGTTCCAGTCCCGTCAAGATGCCATACACAACCAGGGTCAACACCATCAAGGTGATGATGGCCACAAACATCAGGGCCATATCGTAAAGATTCTGACCTTGCTTAACCAGATAACCCAAACCGCGGCTCGAAGCCACAAACTCCCCCACTACCGCTCCCATCCCGGCCAGCGTGCCCCCTACACGCAAACCGGCCAGGAAGGCCGGGATGATGGCTGGAATCTCAAGTTGGAGTAAACGCTGGCGAGGTGAAGCTTCCAGCAGGCGGAACAAATCGTAGTATTGCGCTTGAATACCCTTTAAACCAGCTGTAACGTTAATCAGAATGGGAAAGAAGACAATCAGAGCGCACACCACCACCTTGGAGGCCAGCCCTGGTCCCAGCCAGACTGTAAGGAGAGGCGCCAGAGCTACGATGGGCATAGCCTGTGACACCACGAGTAAGGGTTCCAATAGATAAGCCAAAATCCGCTGTCGGGCCACTGCATAGCCTAAAACCGATGCGGCCACAGTTCCAACCCCAAACCCCAGCCCCATTTCCAACAGAGTAGTGCCGGTGTGACGTAAGAGCGACCCATCGCTCACCATCGTCAGCCCCCGTTGCAACACCTGCTGAGGCGTGGGGAACAGAAAACGCCTGGCGCCTCCAGCTACACTCCAGGCTGCTGTTTGCCACACCAGCAACCCTGCGAACAGGGAAAGCATGTAGAAAAATAACGTTTCCAGGCGAACGGGAGTTGCCCGTAAGACCGGATTCAAAAGTCCACGGCGTTCTTTACAAGTCACGGTCGCACCTGTCAATTCAGGATCAGACGCAAAGCTCAGGAAGTTTCACCCACGGGGCAATGAAAAAGCCCCAGACCAGGCTGGGGCCAGACGCGGACAAGAGACACTTGCACGCACACAAGCTTCCTCTTCTCCCATCCGGACTTTACCGTCGGCTCCGGACTTACACCGGAATCAGTCCTTACGGACTCGCGGGCTTGGGATTGCTCCCTTACCGCCGGTCGGGAATAGGCTTAGCCGCACCCTGCCCCGAAGAAAAGTTATGCGCCTGTTAACACGCAAGAGTATACCACACTTTACACCCCTGCCAACGATAAATGCTAAGAATATCTGGTTGGACACGAGTTCGGGCAGGCTGAGCTATTTTTCGTCATGTCTATCCTTTCCGAACTCTCGTCTGAACTTCAACACCGGCGCTTGACAAAAACAGCAATCCTGGTAGTATTGCGCCCCGTCGCTCAGCGCGACGGCACATTAAAAAGCTACCCGATGAACCAGGTTCCGGCCCGAAGCCCGAGCCTGAAGGAGCGGAAAATCCGCCCGAAACCCCGCGAAAAGCC
>DAOTZR010000011.1:0-8082 GCA_034434315.1 Anaerolineae bacterium | reverse complement strand
CGCTCATGGACTTTGTCCGAAGCCCAGGCCCAGGCGTCACTGGCAGCGCTTGCTCCCCAGCGCGACGCTTATCAGGTGAATGATCACGATTGGCCCGTGTCGGTCACTTCGCCGGAAGGCCATACCTTCGTGTGCTCCAAAGTACGGATAGAGGACTGACTCTGGCGGGATAGAAATCCTGGCTAGTAGAGCACCTTCTGTCCACTCCCAGGGCCTTCCAGACACCAGGGCGAACCCGACGGGTTCGCCCTGGTGCTATGTCACGCTACGGTCAAGGGTCGAGGCCAGCCCCGCCCTGGAAGGATATTCAGAAAGCCTACTCCCATGGGACCTGGGGCACGCCTGGCCGCTCGAACTTCTTGCCCGTCGCCAGCTCCACGCACTTGTAAGCCCCATCATACAGGCCGATGGCCTTGTTACGGACGATGGCCTGACAATACAACGTGAGCAGGTCATTCGCATGCGTGAGCAAATCAATGGCCTGCAGGGTCTGGGGGATGGAGCGGCATTCAATCGTGCCGTCGCCCAGTTCAGCCCCGCGGATAGCGCCCCACATTTCGTGACCGCCGACGCGCTCGTTGAAGATCTTGGGCACGGGATAGAAGGCCAGCTCGCTGGGCTTGGTGATCATCACGTCCACCACCCGCATCAGGTAGTTGGTGGCATACACCGCATGGAAGACGTTATCATGCAGGAAGATGTGCAACCCCTCCGCCGGGTTGGTGCGGATGTGATCCGCAAAGGCCTGGGTATCATCCCAGGTGAAGTGCGTTTGCATCATGTCGCGATAGGCCGCCAGCTCGGATTGCAGCCAGGCCCAGTTGTCTTTGTGATCGCCCAGATTGACCAGCAGCATGACCTTGCCGGCTTTGATGAGCGGAATGGCGTGCTCGATGATGGCCTTGAACAGCTCACGCTGCGCGCCAGCTCCGCCCATGGTGACCAGGAAGCGGCGCGGCTCGCCGTTGCGCATGCGCCGTAAGCGTGCGGCGCAGTCCACTTCCACGTTTTCCACAATTTCGTGATCCACATGATGGCCGACAAAGAACAGGGCATCTTCCGGCACGGGATTGAGGATGCGTCCCTTCTCATCAAAACCACGCATGACCCGGAAGCCGTAATACCCCGATGGTGACTGCACGCCGTGCTTAGCCCCTTCCGTCAACTGGAAGGCCATGGGCCAGTTATCGAACATCATGTCCACCACATTGGTCATTCCGCCGGCTACGGCACCCATGCAGTTCCACATGTGCGAAGTGAGAATGGGCATGTCCTTCGGCAATGCCTCGTGCAAATTGCGGAACAGCTCACTCATCTTGTAGTCTTTGATGTTGGTCTTCAGGAAACGCCAGGGCCAGCCTACAATCCAGCTATTCAGGAATTCCCATAAAATGGGCAGGGTGCGTTCCCCCGTCGTCACTGATTCCCACACATATTTGTTAAAAAGCTTGCTGCGCTGCGAAAGGCGCGAAAAACGGCTGTAGCCAGTATTGCACCAGTTGATCACATCGGTCGTGATGCCAGGAATGGACAGCAGGTCCAGCCAGTAAGGCGTGAACCCCATCGCCCGCGCGCAAGAGACGCCCGCCAGCGCAATGCGATAGTGCCCGAAGCCCATGCGGATCGTACTGCAAATTACCGCATTCTCATTGCGAATCGGCTCGCCGTGATCCCCGCGCACAATATTCTTGAGACCAAAGATGTCCCCCAGGTAAGGGTTATCTTCCAGGCTCAAGACATACTTTTCCTGCGGATCGTAATTGAATTTCTTCACAAACATCTGCTGCCAGCGATCAACCGCCCGGGAATCCCGCTTGCTGATCGGGTTCCCATACAACATATAGCGCCCATCCTGTTTTTTCATACAATTACCCTCCGTGTATAAATCAGAAAATACCTGTCCGCCTCTACCACGGATAACCGTGGTCTTGTGACCGTTAACATGGAGGCTCTGATAAAAACCTCGCTTTTGAATCAAGCGAGGTTTCAGAGTTCCTGCAAACTTATTATAGCGTAACTGGCGGAATTAGCAATATGTTACCGGTCACGCACGTCAGCTGCCGGGAGACGCACCGTGAAGGTGCTCCCCTCGCCCGGTTCGCTATCTACGTCAATGTCGCCACCATGAAGCAGGATCAATTGCCGGGCAATGTAAAGCCCTACGCCGATCCCCTGCTGTTCATAACGCTCACGATTAATCTGCCGGAACTTCTGGAACAGGTTGGGGATTTCCGCTACCGGGATGCCGATGCCGTAATCAGTCACGGCGATTTCCAACCAGTTGGGCCTGGATTCCACATCAATCACCACCGGCTTTTGGGTGCCATTGGAAAACTTCAGCGCATTATCCAGCAAGCGCCCCAGAGCATCAACCAGAAATACATCGCACACAGCGATGGGCGTATAGGGCGGTTCGGCGCGCAGTATCAAGGCCGACTGTTGGGACAGTGCCTTTTCCTCGTACTTACTCATGGCCTTGTGGATCAAGGGCGTCGGGTCGTCCACCACATGGCAATGGGCCGCGAAATCTTCCTTTAAGCGCCCAGACTCGATCTGTACCAGCAGCAGCATATCCTCCACCAGACGCGATAGCCGCTGCGTTCCACGGCGAATGCCCATGAGGAAATCCTGCAAAGCCTCCGGGGGTAGGGTATGCAAATCCTCAAGGGCCAGATCGGTGTAACCGCGGATGTACGTGAGCGGAGTACGCAACTCGTGACTGAGCACACTGACGATCTGTCGCCGGAGACGATCGAATTCCGCCTCCGAAGCCTCCTGAATGGCTTCGGCCCGTTTCAAGCGGGCGCTGACGACGGCTAACAATTCGTCCGGATTGAAAGGCTTGGTGATATAGTCCTCGGCTCCCATCCCCTTACCCTTGATAATATCTTCGGGTTCGGCTTTGGCCGTGAGGAAAATGAACGGGATGGTCACCCAATCGGGATTCTCACGCACCTTATCGAAAAGCTCAAAACCATCCATGCGCGGCATCATGACATCCGCGACGATCAAATCGGGTCTGGTTTCATGCATGAGCTCCAGAGCCTCAACCCCATCGGTTGCCGTCAAAACCCGATACCCGGCATCGGTCAACAAATCGCGCACAGCCTGCTGCAATGCCCAATGATCCTCGGTTACCAGGATTGTATACTGCTTGTCCACAACCCCTCCCTATGGAATACAGGAAACCCTCGAACCAGGGACTCTAGTCCTGCTCTTGTCATTCAGCCCCTGAATTACAACTTATTGTACCTGCTCTCTTAAAAAAGCCAAAATCCCCCAGAGCCACATCAGCACGGCTTTGTGGCATCGACGGACTCGGACGGACTCGCTTGCACAAAAATCCATCTACGCTAAACTTAAAGCTCACACCTATCTGAACTGGCTACGACCTGAGTAGGTCTACTTACCAACTAACCTGAAGGAGCCGGAAGATGACAACAACTTACACCGTGGTGCTCGACTCACCTTTTGGTCCCCTGTTCCTGGGCGCGACAGAACAGGGTTTGTGTGCTGTCGGGTTTGCGCCCGAACAATTCGCGCTACAGCGTCAGCTTTCCCGTTACGGCATCACAAGCTTTCAGGAAGGGAGCACTCCCATCCTGGAGGCGGCGAGTGCTTACCTGCAGGCCTACTTCGCCGGAGACAATCCACAGCGTACCTTCCCCCTGGACTTGCGAGGCACCGCCTTCCAACGGGCCGTCTGGGAAGCCCTGTTAACGATCCCCTACGGCAAAACACGCACCTACGGTGAAATCGCCACCCAAATTGGCCGTCCTCGCGCTGTGCGCGCCGTCGGACGCGCCGTCGGCGCCAACCCCATCAGCCTGATCGTGCCCTGCCATCGCGTTGTAGGTCGCAACGGCGCTCTGGTCGGTTACGGAGGCGGATTGGCCATCAAACGCGCCCTGCTGGCTCTGGAGCAAGGGATGCGCGAACCCGCCCTGGACTAAAATCAGCGCACCCAGGTGACAGGCAAGACCTCAACTTCGGCGAGGGGCTGCAAAGCCGCTTCATCCCAGCCCACATAGACCGTGTAGCGTCCCGGCGGAGTCTGGGGATCGAGCGCCAGGTCCGCATGGGCCTCTACCAGCCCCTGCTCATCCCAGTGCTGGGGCGGGTCATGCTCGAAGACGGACGCCCCAAGCGCCAGGCTTTCACCCCAAACGCGCCCCGCTGCGTCCCGCAGGACAAAGCGGGGCGCGCCCGCCGCCGTGACCAGGTCCGCAACACGTGACCAGTAAGTGACAATGTGCAACCATGCTGCGGACGGATGCAGGTACACACTGATGGGCTCCAGCCGGGTCGTCTCCAGATGATACCCCCGCAGTGCCAGACCATTGTCCCACGTCAGTTGAGTCGGTTTAGCCGATGCGGGCAAAGTTGAATAATGCCAGTTCAACGCATACCCCATCAGCGTGATTTCCCCCCGCTGATCCGGCCCTCCCACCGGATACTGCGCGGTGATCAGCGGATAGCGCTCCGCGGCCACCTCGCGCAGGCGATGCCCGGCGGCCACCACCTCGTGATGATGCAGAATCAACCAGAGATGCCGGTATCCCTGGCCTTCGAGCCAATCGAAATAAGCTTCAGGCGCGTAAGGATCGCACACCATCCCGGCAAAGGCTTCGGGGTTATACAGACCTGGCGCCATCCAGGCCTCGTCCACACCCGGCTGATAAGGCTCGCCTTCCGGTCCGTTGGCGCAATTGAAGGGCCATAACTTTACCGCACCGTGACCATAACGCTCAAGCAGTAAAATCGTATAATCCACAAACACCAGCCCCACATCCTCCGCACTGCCGTTACGCTCCAGATAAGCGCCGATCGTGCGCCAATCCGGGCGTTGCGCCGGCGGATACATGGTATCGCGCAACAGGCACCAATAGGGAAAAAGCAACACCAGCGCCAGAGCCAGCCTGCCGCCAGGTCGCCAGGCCTGCAAAAGCTGTGTTACCCCCAGCGCCAGAGCCACAGCCAGCCAGGGCACCATTGCGCTGAAATACTTGGGTGAGAAAAAGGGCATCTGGAACGAGATGGGATAGTAAATCAACGGCGGCAGCAGGATGAGCGCCGTCATCCAGAGCGCGGCGCGCCGGCGTTGGCGCCAGGCCGTGACCAGCCCCCACCCCACGAGCAGCGCCAGGGCCAGGACCGCCCCGCGTTGATACAACACCAGTCCATCCCACCAGTAACGCGCGCCAAAGCCCGCCAGCAGCGCCAGCACCATTTGCCCCAGAGGCACAAAACCCTGCGTGCGATCGTGCACAATATACACCGGGAAAATGCTGGCGATGAACACCAGCACCGGCAGGTAGAACAGCACCATGCCCCCCAGGCACATCAGATAATGCCGCCGGACGCGGGGACGGCGCCACACGATCACCAGCGTTGCCAGAGCCTGGGCTGCTGCCGCAAAGGCCCCGAAATAATGGGTATACATCAGCGCATTCAGGCCCACCAGATACACGGCCCAACGGCGCCAGCTATCCCGGCGCAGCGCGCGCTCTAATGCCAACAGCGAAAACACGGCCAGGGCCATATGCAGCGCGTACATTTTCGCTTCCTGGCCGTAATAGACCGCGAAAGGCATCATCGCCAGCACCAGCGCCGCAAGGTGAGCCGTCCGGGCCGTGAACCAGTCCCGCGCCAGGCGCCAGGTCAGCGCCACCGTCGCCACCGAAGCCAGCGTGGACAAATAGCGCACCGCGAAATCGCTATCCCCGGCCAGAGTCCGCCAGATCCACAACAGCAGGAAATACAAAGGCCCATTATGCCTGGGCTGAATGATGATGCGCAAAGCCTCGACCAGGGGCCGACCCACATACCACAGGGCGTAAATTTCATCCACCCAGAACGGCTGTTGCGTGAGCGTCCCGGTGCGCAACAGGTGCGCTACCGCAATCGCCAGCACAGGCCAGACTACCTCGCGCCAGGTTGGCCGTCTCATGGGTCCTCCTTCACCGTAACCTGGAAAGCGGGAAAAGCCGTCGTGCCGCACGCCAGCTCAAGCGTGTACAGGCCGGACGGCAGCGCCGGGCCAGGCTCCAGATGTACATGCTGCGCCAGCAACTGCGCCTCCGTCCCCTCAGCCCGCTCAAAAACCGCAGGCGACGCCTCCAGCTGCTGGCCCCACACGCGCCCATCCCCGGCGCGTAGCTGTCCGGTCAGGGGCACGGGGCGGGCATCCGGGGCGTCTTTTTCCCAGTAGATGATGAGGTGCAATCGCGTCGCGAGCGGGAAAGCTGCGCTGCGGGAGAGTTCCCGCACCGGCATTTCGACGCCGCGCGCCGTCCAGCCTTCCTCACACCGCACCTGAAGCGCCTGGGCCGTTGTGGGCAAGGCCGTATAACGCGGATTCAGCGTATACGCGGCCAGCTTCAAATCGCCGTACAGGTCGGTCCAGGGCAAGAGCGTAGGCCAACGCGCTGCCAGGCGCTGGGTCATCTCGTGGTCCGGGGTCAGGGCCTGATCCTGATACAGCACCAGCCACACGTTGCGATAGCCCGCATCAGCCAAAGCCGCAAAAAAAGGCTCTGGGTTGTAGGCGGAACAGGTTTCCGAGGCGCAGATAAAAGGCCGAATGGGCAAAACCCCGTGATAGTAATGCTCCAGGAGCGGCGCCGCAAACCAGTTGTGCACCACGATCACATCCTGCGGCGTGCTGTGCGCTTCCAGATAGGCCGCCAGCCGGCGCCACTGCGGGCGTTGCACCAGGGGATTGGTCCAATCGCGCAGGTCGGCCCAGGCGTAGAGCGTGAGGAGTGCGCTCATAACCACAACCCCCACAACGCGCGGTCGTATCTGCACCAGCCAGGCCAGGCTCAAGACGAAGAAGGGCATCCCGGCAATGAAATAACGTGCCGTGAACAGAGGAAGCTTAAAAGAGAGAGGGTAATAGATCAACGCCGGTAGCCAGGTCAGCGCCGCCGCCCACAGCGCGGTTGACGGACGTCGTCGCCAGGCCACACCCAGCCCGACCAGCGCCAGTCCCCCTACCCCCACGGGGATATATGGCCCTATCGCCAGATGGCCCAGCGCCAGCCGCGGCCCATAGATGGTGAGCAGTTCCATGATGAGCTGGGGCAAAGGCAGAAAATGTTGCAACCCGACGGGGACCGCCATGGAAGGGAATTCGCGCAAGAGGAAAAAAGCCACCGGCACATACGGCAGAGCTGCCAGAACCATGGTCAGCAGATAGGCGCGGAGCACCGACGGACGCCGCCAGGCATCCCAAAGCACCAGCAGAGCCTGAGTCGCTACCGTGAACACGCCGAAAAAGTGACTGTATCCCAGCAGATTGAACAATAAGACATAGCGTAGCCAATCCGGCCAGCGATTGCGGCGCAGCGCACGCCACAAAGCCAGGGTAGAAAGCACGGCCAGGGCCATGAAAAGCGCGTACATCTTGGCTTCCTGGGCGTAGTAGAGCGTGAGAGGAGCGCAGGCCAGCAGCAAAACAGCGGCATGTGCTACGCGCGCCGGCGCCAGATCGCGCGCCAGGCGCCAGGTCCCGGCCAACGCCAGGAGCATCTCCAGCAGGGAAAGATAGCGCAGGGCATATTCACTCGTCCCTACCAGGTGACGCCAGCCCCACAACAACAGGAAAAAGAGGGGGCCATTGTGTTGAGGCTGGATGATGGTGCGTACAGCGTCGAGAAAGGGACGATCAATGTAGTAGAGCGCATAGAACTCGTCCATCCAGAAATCCTGCTGCCCCAGGGTCGAGGCGGCCAGTGCGAAAACACCGGCCAGCACCGCCACGGGGACCCAGGCTTCCACCGCCCGTTGCTGCTGCGTCATTTCACGTCGTTGTAGGTCCAGTAGCGGTTGACGAAGAAATTCCAAAACAACACAATCCCTACCGCCAGGGCCAGGGCTAAATTTTTCCCCAACCGATCAGCGCTCGCGCTCCAGGCCGGCAGGAGCGAGGTCACCAGGCGCGCAAAAGGCCGATGGGTGAAAGTGATGATCGGCACGCGGATGAAAATGCCCGTGAGGTTGACCAGGAAAAACTGCGCGAACTGTCGGGCGATGGGTTTGGAACGCGAATCAGGATAGGTCCAGTAACGGTTCCAAATG
>DAOTZR010000010.1:0-5011 GCA_034434315.1 Anaerolineae bacterium | reverse complement strand
ACCTTCATCCACACCATGACAAACCGCTGGCGCCGTACCATCTGGGCCCTGATAGCGTCGGGATTGATCCTGATCCCGGCGCTTTCGGTGTTCTACGCCTGGCGCGTGGAGCCGCGCTGGTTGCAGGTCCGGCGGATGACGCTGCCCATGGCCCATCTTCCGCCGGAGCTGGAAGGCTGCACCATCCTGCACCTGAGCGATTTGCATCGCGGCCCGCAGGTTAGCGCCGCGGACATCCGTAGGGTTGTGCGCGTCGCTGCGCGTTACCCCGCGGATCTCATCCTGGTGACCGGTGATTTTGTCACCGGGGACGCGCGCCTGGCCGATGAGGTGGCGCGGGAGCTGGCTGCGTTGGACGCGCCGGGTGGCATCTATGCCGTCACCGGCAATCATGATGTCTGGACGGATGCCGAGCGGGTGGCCGCGGCGTTATCGGCTCAGGGCATTCGCGTGTTGCAGGACGAGGCGATCGTAGTGGAGGTGCGCGGCGTCTCGCTGGCCCTGGTCGGGCTGGAAGATACGGGATGGGTGCAGAGCTCACCCTGTTCTGAGCCACCATCACCCTGGCGCACCAGCCTGGCCACCCTGGACCGCCTGGTAGCCACTCTGCCCCCGGATACCCCGCGCCTGTTGCTGCTGCACAACCCGGATCTGGCCCATTGGATTCCCGCCGGACAGGTGCAGGCGATCTTCAGCGGCCATACCCATGGCGGACAGGTGCGTTTGCCGTTTGGGGGCACGCCAATAGTTCCCTCCTGTCATGGGACGCGCTATGCGGCAGGACTGACGCAGACACCTGCCGGAACGCCGATTTACATTAACCGGGGCACAGGCACGGCTATTCTGCCGCTACGTTGGGGGGTGCGTCCCGAAATCACTTTGCTTCATCTTGTTCCAGAACAAGGAGAACCGTAACGGTGAATTGGAATCTGTTGCTTTCGACTTTTGGCCTGGTCTTTCTGGCCGAACTGGGCGATAAAACGCAGCTCATGGTGGTGACGCAGGTCTGTAAGTATCGCAGGCCCTGGCCGGTGTTTGCCGGCGCATCTCTGGCACTGGTGGCGGTGACGGCGCTGGGGGCCTGAGGCGGACATCTGGCGGCTCAACTCATCCCGCCTGTGATTCTGCGCAGAGCCGTGATCGTGGCTTTTGTGGTGATGGGGCTGCTTATGCTCCGCGAGGCCTTCCAGGGTGCGGATGAAGCTGAAGGCTGTGATTTATCGGCGGAAGAGTTGGGATCCGGTCAGTGGAGCTGGGCGGCTTTCGGCCTTAGCGCTGCCTTACTCCTGGGCGCCGAAATGGGCGACAAAACTCAACTGGCGGTTTTGACCCTGGCCAGTCAGCAGGCTCAGGCCTGGTCGGTCTTCATGGGTGGAGCGCTGGCCCTCACCGCCGTGACGGCCATCGGGACCTGGGCCGGTCAGAGCCTGGCCCGCCTGGTGCCGCAGCGCCTGATGTTAAAACTGGCCGGAGCGGCTTTTATCCTGATGGGGTTGGCTATGTGGTATAATTAGCCTGGTTAACTAATAACCTTTCGGAAAACCCGGCGGTAGAGAGGGTCGGGCCGGGCGAAGGTACGGGCCTTCGCCTGCAGGTTCTGAGTTAGACAGAAGAGGTGCTATGTCTCTGGCTATCGAAGCCCGTCATGTCGGGCGCATTTACAAGATTCGCAACAATCGCAAAGAAAAAGCGCAGCGCAAGGAACTGGTGGCCTTGCAGGACGTGAATCTGGAAATCCGTCCTGGGGAACTGTTTGGCCTGTTGGGACCGAATGGCGCGGGCAAGACCACGCTGATTAAGATCCTCACGACCTTGCTGGCGCCCACCAGTGGCGAGACGCGCGTTCTGGGCTACGATGTGGTGCGCGAGGCCGCGCAGGTGCGCCCGCTCATCAACATGGTCTCCGGGGGTGAATCTTCGGGCTACGGCCTGCTGACGGTGCGCGAAAACCTGTGGATGTTTGCGCAGTTTTACGGCATCCCCTCCGCCGAGGCCAACCGGCGGATCCGGCTTTTGCTGGAGCGCGTGGGAATGGCCGACCGCTTGAACACCAAATCCTCCGACCTTTCCACCGGCTTGCGGCAAAAGATGAATATCGTGCGCGGCTTCCTCACCGATCCGCGCGTCCTGTTCCTCGACGAGCCTACCTTGGGCCTGGACGTAGGAGCCGCTCGTGAGGTGCGCGCCCTGGTCCGCGAGTGGCTGGAGGCCGATCGCCAGCGCACGCTGTTGCTCACCACGCACTACATGGTCGAGGCTGATGAGCTGTGCGACCGCGTGGCCATCATCAATCAGGGGCGCGTGCTGGCCTGCGACACCCCATCAGCGCTCAAGCGCGCCTTGCGCCGCGATGCCCTGTTCGAGATCGAGATCACTTCGCCCAACGGGCTAACCGCCGCCGCGCTCGAAGCCCTGCCCGATGTGCAGCGCGCCACCCTCATCCCATCACCAGAGGGGGCGCTGCTCAATCTGACTCTGCACACCGAAGCAGCCCTGGCCAACGTCATTCAGAGTCTCACCGCCCAACGGGTCCGCATCTTGCGCCTGAGCAAGCGCGAGCCTACCCTGGAGGACGTCTTCGTCGAACTGGTGGGCCGGCGCATGGAGGATGTGGAGCAGGAGGCCGAGCCATGAGTCCTGAACCGGGCACGTTCTCTTTCAACACTCCGCGCGTGCGTGGCTGGCGTCTCTTTGTGCAGAGCGTGCTGGCCCGCGCCTATCCGCGCATCATCGGGCAGCAGCGCGAGAAATCCTGGCTGTTTTTTGACGTACTTCTGCCTCTGCTTTCTGTGGCGGCTTACGTCCTGGTCTATCGCGCTATGCGTGCCCCGGAGGACTACGTGGGCTTTGTGGTCGTTGGCGGGGCCATGCTGGCCTTCTGGATGAACGTCCTGTGGAGCATGTCTATGCAGCTCTACTGGGAGCGGGAGCAGGGCAACCTGGCCTTGTACATCATGGCCCCCAACTCGATGATGGCGATTCTGTTGGGCATGGCTGTGGGGGGGCTTACGGCCACCACCTTACGCGCCCTGGCGATCATCCTGGTGGGGAGCTGGTTGTTTCACGTTGCGTTTGTCGTGGTCAATCTGGGCGCGCTGTTGCTTATCTTTTTGTTGACGATGGTGGCCCTTTACGGCATGGGCATGATGTTTGCCTCGCTTTTCCTGCTTTTGGGGCGGGAAGCCTGGGCCGCGCTGGACGCCATTCAAGAACCGGTGTACTTCATCTCCGGTTTTTACTTTCCCATTCGTGCCCTGCCCTTCTGGCTGGCGACCGCGGCCTCCATTTTGCCCCTCACCTTAGGCCTGGATGCCATGCGGCAGCTCAGTTTTCGCACGGGGGCCAGCCTGGGCTTCCTTTCGGTTCAGGTGGAAGCGGGTATCCTGGTTCTGTTGGCCCTGCTGTTTCTGTTTGGGGCGCGTCTTTTGCTGGCCCATGTGGAGCGCCTCGCCATTCGTGAGGGCCGACTCACCGAAGCCCGGCGCTAGGAGGACCTATGACATCATGGCGTGAAAGCTGGCGTTCATTCCGGGTTGCTACCTGGCTGGGCTGGCAGGTCGAGGCCAACTGGACTGACCCGTGGATTTTTATAGTCTATTCGCTGCTTAAACCTCTGGCGCGGGCCGTGATCCTGGTTTTCATGTACGGCGTCATCACTGGCGCGGCATTTGATCAGCCTTTTTTCCCCTACCTCTACCTGGGGAACACGTTCTATAGCTATGTTTACGCCATCATGACCGGCGTGTCCTGGGCGATCATTGACGACCGGGAGCACTACAAGACGCTCAAATACCTCTACGTCGCGCCCCTGCGCATACCGGCTTACCTGTTAGGGCGGGGCGTGGCGCGTTTCCTCACCAACACCCTTTCCGTTCTGGTCATGCTGGGGGTTGGCGTCGCTTTTCTCAAGTTACCTCTGAGCTTAAGCCAGGTTCAGTGGGGATTGGCCCTGGTGGGGCTGGTGGTGGGTGTGCTCATGTTGGCGATGATGGGGCTGATTCTGGCCGCGGTTTCGCTGTTGATGGTGCACCATTCCTGGGGCGTCGTCGAGGGGGTGGCTGGCGCGCTGTTCCTGTTCAGCGGGGCGGTCTTTCCTCTGGACATTTTGCCGGCCTGGTTGCAGCCCATTGGCTACGCCATGCCCGTCACGTACTGGCTGGAAGTGATGCGTCGGGCCTTGCTGGGTCAGCCGCTTCAAGCCTCATCTACCCTGAGCGCCATGAGTGACGCGCAGCTCTTTATCATCATGCTGGCCCTGAGCTTGATCTTTGCCCTGATCGCTCTGGCTGCTTTTCGGGTATGCGATCACCTGGCCCGTGAGCGCGGCCTGATTGATTGGACGACGAATTATTAGCTCAACATTTTTCCGACTTGCCCCAATCGTCCCAATCAGTGACAGTAGAGCCATGAGGCGATGGGTGATGCCAATCCACCAGCTGCAAGCCGTCCCATCAGGATGTTGGACGAAATTAAATTTCGTCCAACATCAGGGCGAGCTGTTATAGTTGCTCGGCAATAAAAAACCCGTTCCTGCACCCTGATACCGCCACACCACCGGCAAGTACATCTGATGGGGATCAACCAGGTCCAATACCACTGTCTGGCGCAAATCGACTTGCTGCAAAGACTGGAACGTCACCGTGACGGTATCCTGCATTCCCGGAACGCTATCGGGTGGGAGGGAAACTTGTAACGTCGGGCGCCAGGGCGTATGCGGCGCAAGCCAGGGGCTCTGGTCGGGGCTGAGGCTTACCGGCCAGCTTTCCCCTTCCAGTGTGACCCGATAAGCATCCCGGCGGTAGCCCCGATTGACCAGCGTCAAGGGCTTTTGTGCCGGTGCGAATACAACGCTGCGTCCGGACGGGACTATCTCAAAGGCGTAAGGGGAACACGGCTGCAGGTCATCCAGCAGCCGTCCCAGGACCGTAACGCGCAGGTCCGCTTGCTCCACCGTCCCCAGCCCAAAGCCCAACACTGCGACGTTAGCATGGCCTATGGCCGCCGGATTGCC
>DAOTZR010000009.1:0-10044 GCA_034434315.1 Anaerolineae bacterium | reverse complement strand
CCAGGAAAAAGCCCAGCAACACATCCTGGAATTTCTCCCGGCGCGCCCGCACGCCCAGATAACCCGAAAGGGTTGGCGAAGCATAGCCAAAGAAAACCACCAGGCCAAAGATGAATAGCCGGGTGTAGAACCAGCTGCTCGGTTTGTTCTGGCTCATTTGAATCAGTGCATTGCCGATGATCGGGATGAAACGCAGCAATACATACTCAACGGCGCGCGCCAGGATCACGCTGAAAAAGACCAGCACTTCCCTGGCCCAGCCGCGCAGAGCGCCGACCAGGCCAAAGAACAGAACCAATCCCCAAAAGACCGTCTCGATCGGAACCATCAGCCACCATGCTCCAGATTGACCAGGGCCTGAGCCAGGGTGAGCGCTGCCTGAGGCCGGGCCAGGGCGCGGGCCGCCTGGGCCATGGCCGTCCGGCGCGGCTCATCGCGCAACAGCGCCTCCACTTGCGGCAGGAGCTCATCTCCCAAAGCTTCATCCCGCAAAACACGGGCTGCGCCGCGGGCTTCCAACCACTGCGCGTTCACCTTCTGGTAGCGCCAGGCGTAAGGATACGGGACCAGCAGCGCCGGCAATCCAAAGTGCGGCATTTCGCCCAGAATGGATGCTCCCGCCCGCGCAACAGCCAGGTCCGCGGCGGCCAGGGCCGCCCCCATTTCTTCATGCAGATAGGGATAGGCGTGATAGCGGGCGCGCAGGTTTTCTGGAAGTGCCTCGCGCGCGGCAGCTACCTCCGGCCAGTCCAGCTCGCCGCTCAAGTGCAAGACCTGGGCCAGGTCCAGCAGAGGCGTGAGATGCCGCAGCACCGCCCGGTTGAGCGAACGGGCCCCGCGGCTCCCCCCGTAGATGAGCAAGACGGGAGCCTGCGCGTCCAGTCCCAGGGCGGCCCGCCCCGCCTCACGGGTCCAGCGCATCAGGTCCTGGCGCAAGGGATATCCGGTTACCACCACTTTGGCCGCCGGCAAGAAAGCTCGCGAATCCTCCACGGTGACCCCAATGTAATCGGCGTAGCGGGCAATGAATTTGACCGATTGCGCCGGTTCGACGTCAGGTACGTAGAGCAGCACCGGCACGCGCCACAGCCGGGCCGCGAGGGTCACCGGCCCCCCCAGGTAGCCTCCCGTGGTGAAAACAGCAGCCGGGCGCTCCTCCCGCAGGCGACGCCAGCAGAGGAGAAACCCCCGGAGTTGCGCCACCAGGCCCCGTACGGCCCGCATCCCCCCTACCCCATGCACACCGGCAGCGGGGATGGTGACCAAAGGCAGGCCAGCGCGGGGGATGATCTGTTCCTCCATTCCCCCGCGCACGCCTATCCACGTGATCGCGGCATCCGCTTTGACGTTAGAAAGCACCTGCGCGACGGCGAGAGCCGGATAGATGTGTCCTCCAGTTCCGCCACCAACGATCCAGTATCCCATGCCGATTTTCTCCTTTCGGACGTCCCCGCGAAACACTCAGGAGCAATCCTACCCCTAACAGGGTCACAATCATTTCCGTACCGCCATAACTGAAAAAGGGCAAGGCAGTACCAGTAAAAGGCAACAGGCCAACCATGACCATAACGTTCAACAGGGCCTCGGTGACCAGCATCGTCGTCACCCCGAAGGCGACCAGAGAGCCAAAAGGTTCCGGCGTACCCAGGGCGATGCGGTACCCCCGATAGGCCAGCAGGGCAAAAAGCCCCAAAACCAGAAGGGCACCCAGGAGGCCAATCTCCTCTCCCACAACGGCGAAGATGCTATCGGTATGCGGGAAGGGCAGGTAGCCGAATTTCATCCGGCCCTGGCCAATCCCCGTACCCAGGATTCCGCCCGCGCCAATGGCCATGACCGCGCGGTGCAGGTGATAGGGCATCTGGGTCGGGTCCTTCAAAGCCGCCAGATAGTCGAGCAGGCGACCGCGGGCATGGGGTAGTTGCCAGGCCAGCAGGGCAAAACTACCACCGCCGATGAGGACTGAGGTCAGAAGCTGTAAAGGATCCCCGCCAGCAAAAAAGAACATGGCCAGGCCGGTGATGGTGAGCAGGATGGCCGTGCTCAAGTCGGGCTGCAGGGCCACCAGGCCGGCCACAATGCCCACGATGACCGCAAAAGGGATCAGCCCCGTCCGGATCTGGTAGAGCTGCGTGCCTTTGGAGGCCAGCCAGTTGGCAATGTACAGGATCGCCACCAGCCGGGCTACTATACCCGGCTGCACTGAGGCTCCGACGATGGTGCGTTGGGCACCCAGAATTGTTTCGCCAAAAATCAGCACGAAGAGCAAACCAGCCAGGGTCAAAGCCATCGCCGGCATGGACAGCTTCTGCCAGATCGAGTAAGGCAGGATGATCATCATGACCATTCCCATCAGCCCCAGGCTTACCCATAGCAGTTGCCGGATCCAGAAGTCCATGCCCACGTAGAAGGTGGCGCTGTAGAGCATGAGCAGACCATAGGCCAGCAGGGCCAGCACCAGCACCAGTAAAACCCAATCCAGATTTTGCGATTTCGTCCTTGTCCGTGCCATGCCCGCTCCTAAGCCTCCAGATTCAAGACCAGCGCCCGGAAGTGTTCGCCGCGGGCGGCAAAGTCCTGATAAGCATCGAAACTCGTCCCGCCCGGTGAGAGCAGCACGACCTCGCCCGAACGCGCCAGGCGCGCCGCCAGTTGCACCGCTTCATCCAGGGTAGCCACACGCTGCAGGGTCTCCAGGGCGGCTTGCGGGCCCTGGGTCTCCAGGGCCTGGCGCAGATGACCGGCAATCAGGTCGCCGGCTTCGCCAAAGGTGATGATGACCCGCACGCGCCGGGCGGCTTCCAGGGCGAAAGCTTCCCAGGGGAGCTGCTTATCCCGTCCACCGGCGAGCAGCACCAGCGGCTCATCAAAGGCGCGCAAGGCGGCCAGGACGCGCTCCGGCGCTGTAGCGATGGAATCGTTAATCCAGGTCACCCCGCGCCACTGGCGCACCACTTCCAGCCGATGCGGAACGCCCTGGAAGGTGCGGATTACCTCACGCAGGCCCTCCAGGGGCGCTCCGGCGGCCAGGGCCAGGGCCGAAGCGGCCAGGACATTCTGCACGTTGTGCAGTCCGCGCAACGGTACGTCCGCGCGCCGACAAATCTCGCGTTCCCGTCCATCCCAGCGTGCCATCAGAGTATCCCCGCGCAGGAAGGTGCCCACCTCAGGCGCATATGCCAGGCTGAAATAGGCCACCCGCGCCGGGGTGAGGGTGTGCAGCCCGCGCGCATTCGGCTCATCATAGCCCAGGATAGCCCAATCCTCAGGGCGCTGGTAGCGCACCAGGTTGGCTTTGGCGGCGATGTAGGCCTCCATGGTCTTATGCCGGTCCAGGTGATTAGGGGTAATGTTCAGCACCGCCGCAATAGCCGGACTGAGGGTCATCAGGTCCAACTGGAAGCTGGACAGCTCCATTACCACGCGATCGGTCGGCTGAATGGCGGGCAAGTCATCCAGCAGCGGGTTACCGATGTTGCCCCCCACCCAGGTGGTGAAGCCCGCGGCGCGGATGAGCGCCCCGGTCAGGGCCGTGGTCGTGGTTTTGCCGGCGGAGCCGGTGATGCCCACCACGGGAGCGGGACAGTCGCGCAGGAACTCCTGCGCGTCGCTTGAAAGCGGGATGCCGCGCCGCCGCGCCTCCTCGACGATGGGCAGGTCCAACGGGATGCCGCCGCTCAGGCAGAGCAAGTCGCAGCCGTCCAACAAGTCCAGGGGATGGCCACCCAGGACGTAGCGGATGGGCAGCTCGCTCAAGCTGGCGACATCGGCCTGCAGCGCTTCAGCCGGGCGCTTATCCGAAACGGTCACACGCGCACCGTGTCGCACCCAATAACGCGCCAGGGCCTTGCCCTGACGGGCCAGGCCCAGAATGACGACCGCAAGTTCGCCGTTAGCGCTCATCCCAGTCCTCATACCAGAGCCAGGGCCACGCCGGCCATAGCGGCCAGCAGGCCTACCAGCCAGAAACGCTGGACCACTTGTGTCTCCGACCAGCCCAGCAATTCAAAATGATGATGTAACGGCGCCATCTTGAAAATCCGCCGTCCCTGACCGTACTTGCGTTTGGTGTACTTGAAATAGCTCACCTGCAGAATATCGGAAAGCGTCTCGGCCACCGGCACGAGCATAACGACCGGCAAAATCAGCCACTGCCCGGTCATCAGGGCCACTACGCCCAGGGTAGCTCCCAAAGCCAGGGAACCGGTATCGCCCATAAACAGTTCCGCCGGATGGGCGTTGTACCACAAGAAAGCGAAGGTGGCCCCCACCACGGTAAAGCAGAAACGCGAAAGGTAAATCTGCCCCTGCAACTCGGCAATCACAGCGTAAGCGGCAAAAGCGCTGGCCATGATAATCCCATCCAGCCCATCCAGGCCATCGGTGAGGTTCGAGGCATTCGCCGAACCGATGATGATGAACATGGCGATGGGGATGTAGAACAGGCCAATATCAATTTTTTCCGGCACACCCGGAATAGCCATGCTGTGCAGGTCGAGGCCGAAATAGAGCACCAGGGCCACCAGAAACGTCATCGCCAGCTCGATGCGGAATTTAAAGCGCGCCGTGAATCCCTCGCCCCGGCGCATTCCCTGCACCCCGGCCCAATCGTCCAACGCGCCCAGGATGGCATAGACGATCATCACGCCCAGAGGAACCAGAATAGAACGCCCGATAACCGTCTGCCCAATCAGATTGTAAATGTTCAAAACCAGGGTGATCACCAGCACGGGCAGGGTAATCAGCACACCGCCCATCGTTGGCGTGCCCATTTTTACGCTATGGCCTTCCGGCCCATCCACGCGGATCGGCTTACCGACGCGGTATTTCCGGAGCAGGTTGATGTAAGGGCGTCCCCAGAAGACCACCATCAGGAAAGAGATACTGGCTAAAATCAATGCAAATCCCATGTCATGGCTCCTCGGTCAGGGCCGCGACGACCTGATCCAGATGCATGGCATGCGACCCCTTCACCAGAATAACATCCTGCGATTGTAGCTGATCCCGCAACCAGGCGATGGCCTCATCGGCGGTGTCGAAGCTGTGGATCGCCTCCGCCGCCAGACCGCACAGCCGGGCTTCCTCGGCAATCCAGCGGGCGCGCTGTCCTACGGTCACCAGGATATTGACCACAGCCGCCGCGCGTCCCCCCACCTTGCGATGGCCTTCCTCCTCGTATTCCCCCAGCTCCAGCATGTCACCCAACACGGCAATTTTACGGCCCTCAAGGTCATGTAACAGGTTGAGGGCGGCCAGCGTCGAGGGCGGGCTGGCGTTATAGGTATCGTCAATCACCAGCGAACCGCGCAGGCCCCGCGCCGTCACCAGACGCAGCTGCGGTCCCGGCTCGCGCAGCCCCTGAACAATCTCTTGCCAACCCAGGCCTTCCACCAGCCCCACCGCCGTCGCCCGCAGGACAGTGTGGACACTGTGCTGCCCCAGCAGCGGTGCTCGCAGGTAGAACGTCTCTTTACCGTAGTGCAGACGCATACGAATGCCCTCCAGGCCCAGGCTTTCCACCTTATCAGCCCACAAATCGGCCACATCGGAAAGGCCGTAATAGAACACGCGCGCCTGCGTGGCCCCGGCCATGATGCACACGCGCGGATCATCACAGTTGAGGATGGCAACGCCCTCTGGCGCCGGGGGCAGAGCTTCGACCAGCTCCTGCTTGCCCAGGGCAATATCGCCCAGGCGCCCGGCGCGCTCGGCGTGCACCGCCTCCACTACAGTGAGCACCCCGACGTGCGGACGGGCAATTTGCGCCAGGTGCCGGATGTCACCCCGCACATACATCCCCATCTCCAGCACGACGTACTCATGCTCCGAGGTCAGTTCCAGCAGCGTCATGGGCAAGCCGATTTCGTTGTTGAAGGACCCCTGCGAACGCAGAACCTTGAAACGCTGCGCCAGAACCCGCGCCACCAGCTCTTTGGTCGTGGTTTTGCCCACACTCCCCGTAATCCCAACCACGCGCGGGGTAAACTGCTGGCGCCAGAAACTGGCCAGGCCCTGCAAAGCGGCCAGCACCTGCGGAACCCGAATCACCAAAGGCGGGCGCAAGTCCGCGGGTAGAGCAGCTCCGGGACTCGTCAGGTCCAGCATCTGCGCTCCCGGCACTTCGAGCGGCCGTTCCACCAGGGCGGCCAGGGCCCCCTGCGCCAGGGCCTGAGCCACGTAATCATGCCCATCGGCTTTTTCGCCTTTAAACGCCAGGAAAAAAGTGCCCGGCTCGGCCTTGCGCGAATCCAGAACCGCGCGTACCGGCATCTCCAAACCGGCGGGACGCGGCGCGCCCAAGCCCTGAAGCACATCAGCCAACGTCAACACACGCACCATGCCTGCACCTCGCCTAGGGTTGAACCTGAGCCTGTTGCGCCGCCGGAATCCCCAGCAAAGTGAACAGCCGCGGCGCCATTTGTGCGAAGAAGGGGGCCGCCGTCTGCGATCCCCAACGCAGCCACGGTTCATTGCCGGGGCGATCCAGCTTAACCAATACCACCACCTGCGGGTCAGGAATCGGCCCAAAAGCAATAAAGGACCCGATCACCTGATCCTGCTCATAGCCGCCAATACCGGGGATTTGGGCCGTCCCGGTCTTGCCGGCAATCCGATAGCCCGGCACCATGGCCTGAGGCACCTCTTTTTCCACCGCGCGCGCCAGCAATTCCTGGAGCGTCTGCGCTGTCTGCGCCGAAATCGGCTGCCCCAGGGGACGCGGCACAAAAGGCACGACCGTCCCATCGGGATAACGCCGTTCAGCGACCAGATGCGGCTGCATCATCACCCCATCATTCGCCACCGCGGCAAAAGCCGTGATCATCTGCAGGGGAGTGACCGCGATGCCCTGACCAAAGGCATTGGTGGCCAGGAAAGCATCCTCCCAGTTCCAATCGCTCGGTAGATGGACCACACCGGCGGCCTCACCCGCCAGTTCAATGCCGGTGGTCTGACCAAAGCCAAAAGCCTGCACGTAACGATAGAAAACTTCCGGCCCCATCACCCGCGTGGAGAGCGTAGCGGCCCCTACATTCAGGGACTTAGCCAGCAGGCCCTGCAGGTTTTGCTGGCCATAGGCGCGGCCATCCCAGTTGCGCACAATGATGCCGCCGTACTCCAGCCCACCCGCATCATAATACGACCAGTCCAGATTCACCAGGCCGGCATCCAAAGCCCCGGCCACCGTGATTACCTTGAAGGTCGAGCCTGGTTCGTACAGGCGCGTGACCGCCGGATCGCTGAAGATAGCAGCTTCACCGCGTGCCACGTAATCAGCGTACTGCCGCGGATCGTATTTGGGCCAGGACGCCATCGCGATAATCGCCCCGGTGCGCACATCCATCACGATGATCGTGCACCCTTCGGCCTTGTACTGCTCCGTCGCCAGGCGCGCCTGCTCTTCCACGTAAGCCTGAATGGTGCGATCCAACGTCAGGCGCAGATCCATGCCCGCCATGGGCAGGGCAACCTGTTCAGTCCGGGCCAGCGTCCCCGGCATGGGAGCGGTATCCCCGGTCACATCCCCTTCCCAGTGTACCTGATTCCCCTGCAAGAAGCCCCACTGACTGCCCAGAACGCCATAGCCATTGCCTTCTTCGTTCACAAACCCCAGGACGTAGACCGCCAGGTCACCTTCGGGATACGTTCGCTGCCAGGTCGGCGTCAGCGTCAACCAGGGCAGATTTAGCTCCTGCAAGCGCCGCGCCTGTTCCACACTGACCTTCTTGGCCAGCGAACGCCACACGATGCGGCCATCTTCCAGGTTAGCCGACGGGGTGAGGGTAGTGGCCAGATCGCCCAGCGGCAGGTTCAAAATGGGAGCCAGGGCCCGGGCTGCGGCCTGCGGATCGCCAATCAGAGAAACCTCAGCGCCAACGTCATACACCGGGACATTGCCAACCAAAAGTGCACCATTGCGATCATAAATGCGTCCCGGCGGCGGTTGAGGCAGCGCGTATTGTCGGTACACCAGCGCCTCGACCTCGCTCTGGTAACGGCGATGCTCCAGGACTTGCAAAGCCACCAGGCGCCCCATGGTTATCAGGCTTACCAGACCCAAAATCAACGCGATCAGGCGCAAACGGACGTCAGGGCCGCGCATGGGGCACCTCCAGGACCATGTAATCCACCTGTTCGGCAGGCGTGTAACCCAGTTGACGGGCGCGCTCCTGAAGCCGCTCCAGGCGAACCCAGGCGGCAATCTCGACCTCCAGGGCCCGATTGAGACGCTGTTGTTGTGCCAGGGTCTCTTCCATAGTCCAGATCTCTCGCGCCAGGCGGGTGTTATGGGCCATCAGCACCAGGTAGCCCCCAACCAGGAACGTCAACACCACGAGCGCCACAAACAAAACAGCCGCCAGGGTCCGTTCCCGGTGGACCTGACGTTGCTGGACTCCGTGAGTTTTCTGCTGCCAGATAACACTCATACGTTCAATGCCTCAGCGATACGCAGCCGGGCACTTCGGCTGCGCGGATTAGCCTGCACCTCCTCCGGGGAGGGAGACAGCGGCTTGCGCGTGACCAGGCGCAGGCGCGCGCGATGACCACAGGTGCACACGGGAACTTCTGGCGGACAGATGCAGTTCTGCGCTTCGCGCTGCATCCACTGCTTTACCAACCGATCTTCCAGAGAATGAAAGGTGATCACCGCCAGACGCCCTCCCGGACGTAAGTGCTCCAAAGCCTGCGGCAGAGCCTCGGCGAGCAGCTCTAGCTCCCGATTGACCGCGATGCGCAAGGCCTGAAAGGTCAGGGTGGCGGGATGCGGTCCGCCGCGCCGCGGACGCCCCGTCACCGCCAGGATTACCTGCACCAGATGCCCCGTGCTGCGAATAGGCCGCGCCGCCACGATAGCCTGCGCAATCCGCTGGCTGTGCGGCTCTTCCCCGTACAGGCGCAAAAGCGTGGCCAATTCTACCACACTTAATTCGTTGACCAGCTCTTCGGCGGTCGGGCCGGGCTGGGTCGGATCGTAACGCATATCCAGCGGCCCATCCATGCGAAAGGTGAAACCGCGCTGCGGATCGTCAATCTGATACGATGAGAACCCCAGGTCAAAGAGCACGCCATCCAACGGACTGAAGCCATAAGTCTGGGCCACTTCGGCCAGACGATTGTAAGCCGCATGGACGATAACGGCCCGTTCCCCAAAAGAAGCCAGGCGTTGCCGGGCGCGCTGCACCGCTTCTGGATCGCGATCCAGACCCAAGACACGCCCATCGGGAGCACTGCGCTCCAACAGAAGCGCACTATGCCCCCCCGCGCCTACCGTCGCATCCAGGTAACGCCCGCCAGGCTGTGGTTTTAGAGCTCCCACCGCCTCTTCCAACAACACCGGAGCGTGATGGGTTAAATCTTCAAACTCTCCCATAGTGCCGGGTCCGCTTCCAGCGCTTCGAATTGTTGGGCATTCAGTTCCTCCCAGCGCTGGGGCTGCCATACTTCAATGTAGCGATCCAACCCTACCACAAGCACTGGTGTTCCCAGATCCAACCCGGCATATTCACGTAAGCGGTTGGGAATAACCACCCGCCCCTGACGATCCGGAACAGCTTTAACCGCGTCAGCAAAAAACAAACGGCGCAGGGCGCGCCCACGAGGGTCGGTAACGGGAAGGTTAGTAATCTTTTTGGATAATGTTTCCCACACGTCCAGGGGATAAATGGCCAGACAACGATCCAGGCCACGCGTGATGATCATCCCGCTTTCCAGGCCCCCCCGGAACGGCGCGGGGATCGTCAGACGTCCTTTGTCATCCAGTGTATAATCATGCTGGCCTAGAAACATGGTTGCCTCTCAGGTTTATGGGATAAATACCCCATTTATCCCCATTTATCCCCACTATCACCCACATTATACATGCAATATCCCACAAGTGCAACTCGAATTTGGGAAATCGAACAATAGGCCTTTAGTCCTGTTCCGTTAGAGCCAGAGACACCAGTCGCTTTGACTGGGGTTCGGACGTGAGTTCGGACATAGTCAGGTAGATGCAAAGACGATAGCTTGGAACAAGGCATAGGCAGCCTCAGTAATCTGAAGCCA
>DAOTZR010000008.1:0-20199 GCA_034434315.1 Anaerolineae bacterium | reverse complement strand
GCGAGCGGAGCGAGCGGAAGCATAACTGGCGGCGCAGCCGCCGCGCCGTTATACGGAACGCAAGCGAAGCAAAGCGGAGCGAAGCGTTCCGTATAACTTGACGCTTATCCGCGGGTAAGGGCAAAACGGCGTGGAGATGGTTGGAACGCAAGAACCAACGGCGCGGGGATACTCCCGCGCCGTTGGTTTTAAGGGCAAACTTTAATCCGGAACGATGCCCAGCTCGAACAGATGATTGAGGAACTGCGCGACGCCTTCCTCCGTGTTGGCCCCGACCTGACACCAGGCCAGGACCTGGATTTCGGGCAGTGCGTTGCGGACGGCAACCGGATACCCTACCCGTTGCATCACTTCCAGGTCATTGAGGCTATCGCCACAGTAGAGGATATGGGCCGGGTCAACGCCGCGACGTTGGGCAAAGCTGAACAGCGCAACCGCTTTGCGCGCCTGGGGATGATTGACTTCAACCCAGGACTCGCGTCCGGGCTGGGGCTGGAGCACGACGTAAGCGCGGGACCCGAAAAGTCCGGCCAGGAGCGGATGGATGGCGCGCACTCGTTCTTCCGTATCACAGACGGAGAGTTGCACCGGCGGTACCGCGAACAGATCTTCGAGAGTGTCCACAATCCAGTAAGGCTGATAGGGCCGGCGCGCGATGAGGGGGCCGACCATCGTCATGCCCTCCGGGTGGGGCAGGTAACGGGTAACGTCGTCGCTCCCGTACACCAGGGGCACATAACCACGTTCGTAAAGCAAACGGGCCGCTTCAAAGGCGATAGCGGAGTCAACCAGCAGCCGTTCGGAGGTGTGGCCCTGTTCCCAGATAAAAACGCCATTTTGCAGGATGGCGCTCACACGTGGGCCAAGCTGCTGCAAATAACGCTGGGCCGGCCAGGGATTGAGGCCGGTAACCAGCACCACGGGCAGACGCTCGCTCAGGGCCGTCAGCACGCGCCGGGTGAAGGGGGGAATTTCCCCCCTGGCATCCGTCAGGGTTCCGTCAATATCGCTGGCAATCAGGCGAATGTCCGTCATCAGGGCTGATAAGCCTTCAGGATATCATCCAGGGTTTTGGGCCCGGCCTGTTCGATTAACTGGCGCTGAACCTGACTGTAAGCGGGACGGGCTGTGTTGCGGTAGAAGAGGCCGGTGTATTGGGTTTCGGTTTCCAGGGCCAGTTGGATCGCTGCCATTTTGTTACCAGGGTCATGTTCTGCCGGCAACGGGCGCACGCTGTTGCGGTACTGATCGTAGGTGTTGTAGAAAGTCACGCAGGGGCTGAGGACCTGGATAAACGCAAAGCCCGGATGTTGCAAAGCCTGCACAAACAGGTCAATCATCTCTTTGAGCTGGCCGGAAAAGGTGCGAGCGACAAAGGTGGCATCATAAGCCAGCGCCATCATGATGGGGTTGAGGGGTTCTTCCTGGGTCCCGTAAGGCGAGGCCTTGGTCTTCAGCTCCTCCGGCGAGGTGGGGGATGGCTGCCCCTTGGTCATGCCGTAGATGCTGTTGTCCATCACGATATAGACCAGGTCAATGTTGCGCCGCGCGGCATGGGGAAAGTGCCCGCCGCCGATGCTGAAGCCGTCACCGTCGCCGCCGACGGCGACAACCGTCAGGTCGGGGTTAGCCAGTTTGATGCCGGTGGCCAGGGGCAGGGGGCGTCCATGTACGCCATGGATGCCATAGGTTTTGACAAAAGCCGGGAAGCGGCTGGAACACCCGATGCCGGAAGCCACTACCGTGCGCGCCGGGTCGAGCTGGAGCTGGGCGAAAGCACGTAGCAGGGCGTTCAACACGGCATAATCGCCACATCCGGGGCACCAGATGGGTTTCACACTGCTTTTGTAGTCATTAACCGTCAGTTCCATGCTCTTTTCTCCTAGGCCTCTTGAATCATTTGCAAGGCGGCGTCATAAATTTCCCGGATTTTGAAGGGGATGCCCTGGTCTTTGCGCAAGGGGTAGATTTTAGCCTGCTGCGCCATCAATTCGCGATAGTAACGGTGTTCAATCATCCGTCCAAACTGGCCTGAATAGTTCAACTCGGGCACCAGGATGCGCTTTTTGGTGCGCAGGAAATCGCGCATAGCAGCATCGGGCATGGGAAGGAGGGTGTGGGGATAGATAGCCTCAATTTTGTGGCCCTCGGCGCGGAGCCTATCCATGGCTTCGCGCACCGCGCCGCGCGTGCTGCCCCAACCGATGATGCCATATTCGGCGCCTTCGTCCCCCCAGCGCCGGCTGGTCATTTTCCAGTCTGCCAGCATCCGACGCGCCGTTTCCACCTTCTTCGCGCGTTTAGCCATCATGGCCTCGTGATTTTCTGGTCCCTGGTTCGGATGGCCGTACTCATCGTGCTCCAGGCTATCGGCAACGTACATGCCACCCGGCTGGCCCGGAATTGCCATGGGTGAAATGCCCGTTTCGGTTATCTGGTAGCGGCGGTAATCTCCGCGGCTGAGGTCTTCGAGGGTGGGGACCAGACGCTCCAGGGGATTTTCCCAAAGCTCTCCGGGTGGGGGAACCGTTTCCACACGGGCGGCCAGGGTTTGGTCGGTCAGAACGACGACAGGCATCTGGAAGTATTCGGCCAGGCTGAAGGCATTGATGACCTGATAGTAGCAATCCTTGACCGAGTCCGGGGCCAGCACAAAGCGGGGCGCGTCACCGTGACCGCCGTACAGGGCCAGGAACAGATCGCCCTGCGAGGTTTTGGTCGGCAGACCGGTTGAGGGGCCCGCGCGTTGCACATCAATGATGACGATGGGGATTTCGGCCATGCTGGCCACGCCCATGGACTCGATCATCAGCGAAAATCCCGGCCCCGATGTGGCGGTCATGGCGCGTTTGCCGGCGAAGGCCGCACCCAGCACCATGTTGAGCGAGGCAATTTCATCCTCGGCCTGGACTAGCGTTCCCCCGAAGGCCGGCAAATAGCGCGCCAGTACTTCCATAATGGGGGTCGCTGGCGTGATGGGATATCCGGCGTAAAACTGACATCCGGCTGCCAGCGCTCCCAAGGCCATGGCGTCAGCCCCGGAAAGAATCAGGCGTGGCTCTGGTTTTTCGGGGAGCGGCAACGTATAGGCAAATTCGTCAGGATAGTGCTCCTGGGCGTAAGCATACCCGCGGCGCATGGCCTCCAGGTTCTTGTCCAGGTCGCGCTTCATGCGTTTGCTCACCAGGTGTTCAGCCCGCTCCAGGCCCAGTTGGAAAAACCAGATTAAGGCTCCCAGGAGGACAAAGTTTTTGCCCATGGGCCAGTTCAGTTCTTTGGCGATCGCCTCAGCCGGGATAGGGTAATTTTCACCGTGATGCCGTTCCGCCAGGGCGGTGATGGAGCTTTCGTAGATCATAGCGCTACGTTGGCAGAGATCGCCGGAGCATTCCTGCCAGGCTTTTTCATTCATCGCGACCAGGACATCAGCCTCATCCCCTTCAGAATGGACCCGCTGTGTCCCCAGGCGGACCTGGTACATGACCTGTCCGCCTTTGATTTCCGCCGGGTAGGTACGGAAGCTGTAAACTTCCAGACCGGCCTGGGCAGCGATGCGGGTGAAAAGCTCCCCTAACGTGATTGTGCCTTCGCCGCCTTCGCCCCCAACGCGCACCACAACGGTTTGTCTCGAATTCATGCCTCCTCCTTGTAAAGTTTACCGGAATTTTTTGGGGTGTTCCCTCTGCATTCGGTGGTTATGCATCGGACGGATGGGAAGGGGGGAGGTCGGGTGCAGCTTCAGCTAAGGAGCTTTGATGCAGCACGGCTGTGACCTCTCCGTTCCCCCAGGTCAACACTTCCTGCCCAGGTCCCAAGGCCAGGGCGGTATCAGAAGGGATGCCCAGGCCCAACAGGTCGGTATGCGTGCGGGTGATGGCGCGCAACGTTTCAGCCTGGGTTTCGTAGTGCGGTTGGATAACGCTGTGCGCCAGCCAGGCCAGGCCCTCTTCTTCCTGCCGCCCCTGCCATAGCCGCGCGCCAAAACAGGCCGCGGCCTGACCGTAACCCACCACAATCAGGCCCTGCTCCGAGGTGTAGCTTGCGGTGATGCGTTGGAGAAGCACGGAGTAGCGCAACTGTCGCACCAGGCGCAGGGGGTGGGCGCTGAGCAGGTACAGAACTCCAGCATCGGCCAGGTCTTCCAATAAGTCGGGATGGTCGGGCTTGCTCTCGGCCAGGGTATAGCCCATGCCAAACCCCGCACCACAGCTTACCAGGTAATCCACAAAGGCTTCCAGCCGGGTCAGGGGCAGAGCATCGCTCAGGACCAGGCAGGGCCGGTCGAGATTGGCCAGGCTGAGGATGTGAGTGTCAATGGCGTTGGTTGCGCCCGTTTGCCAGTCTTCTCCGCCGACCAGGACCAACCAGCCAGCGCCGTCGAGCCAGTGTAAGGGGCCACGCCGCCCCACGTCACGCCTCCACCGGCATCAGGCGCTGCAGCGCTTCGACCATGACAGCCAGACCAATCGTCAGCGCTCGTTCGTCAATGTCAAAATGCGGATTGTGGTGGGCCGCAGCCGGACGATCCACAGGTGCAGATCCCACGAAGAAGTAGCAGCCGGGGATTTCGCGCAGGAAGAAAGCCGCATCCTCGCTGCCCATGGTGCGCTCTTCCACTATGGCCTGAGGGCCGAGCAGCGTCGCCGCCACGTCCCGCACTACCGCCGTGACCTGCGGATCATTGACCACCGCCGGCGCGATGGCATTCAAGGAAAGTTCCGCGCTTCCGCCCAGCATCTGCGCCGTGCCTTCGATGATGTTGCGCAGGCGGGTCAGGACCATTTCGCGCGTGTCCGGGTCGAAGGTGCGCACGGTACCGCCCAGGCTGACTTCGTCGGGGATGATGTTGAAGGCGGTGCCGCCGTGAATCTGGCCAACCGAGACCACCGCCGTTTGTTGGGGATCAACGTTGCGGCTGACGATACTCTGGAGCGCGGTCACGGTCAAGGCTGCGATGGTGATGGGGTCAATGGTCTGGTGCGGAGCCGCAGCATGACCGCCGCGTCCCTGGATAACTGCACGCCACTGTTCCGCTGCGGCCATGACCGGCCCGGCGCTGACGCCGACCTGGCCAACGGGGAGTTGATTCCACACGTGAAGTACCAGGGCCGCCTGCGGACGAGGGGCTTCCAGGGCGCCTTCCTGCACCATCACTTCGCCCCCGTTCAGGCCTTCTTCGCCGGGCTGGAAGATAAGTTTGAGGGTGCCGCGCCAGGTTTCACGATGCCGGGCCATCCAACTGGCCACGCCCAGGCCGGTAGCCACGTGCGCGTCATGACCACAGGCGTGCATCACGCCGGCTACGCAGGAGGCGTAATCAACCGCGTTCGCTTCCTGGATGGGCAGGGCATCCATATCGAAGCGGGCCATGACGACAGGCCCAGGGCCATTCTCCAGGACGCCAATGACGCCGGTATGGGCCACGCCGGTTTGTACGCGATAGCCCAGCGATTGGAGCGTCTCGGCCACGATGCCGGCGGTGCGGTGTTCCTGAAAGCCCAGTTCTGGATGGCGATGCAAATCCCGGCGCCAGGCAATCAATTGCGGTTCCAGATCCCGATAGGTGTCTAATAGGGCCATAGCTTACTCCCAATACGTGAAGCGTGAAGCCTCACTGGCTTCACGCTTCACGGGTTATTACAGCTCGTAAATGTCAGTGTACTTGGCACGGAGGAAGTCAATCAGGGGTTGGGCCTGGATGCTGTCTCCGGTGATGCGTTGCATCAGCTCGGCGGCGGTAAACTTGGCCCCATGCCAGTGGATCTTCTCTCGTAGCCAGTTCAGCAGAAGGTGGAATTCGCCCCGTGCGAAGCTCTCTTCCAGGCCAGGGATTTCCTTTTGCGCCTGGGCATAGAGCTGCGCGGCCATCAGGTTCCCCAGAGCATAGGTGGGGAAGTACCCCAGGGTCCCATGCGACCAGTGGACATCCTGCAGGCACCCCAGGGCATCATCGGGCGGGGTGATCCCCAGGTAGGCCTGATACTTGGCATTCCAGGCATCGGGCACATCGGCGACATGCAAGTCCCCGGTTATCAGGGCCTGTTCCAGTTCAAAGCGCACGAAGATGTGCATATTGTAGGTGACCTCATCGGCTTCGACGCGGATGAAGCTGGGTTCAACCTTGTTGATAGCGCGGTAGAACTGCTCAAGGGTCACTCCCGCTGTCTGTTCGGGGAAGAAGGCCCGGAAAACGGGGAGGAAGTAGCGCCAGAAGTTGCGACTGCGTCCGACGATGTTCTCCCACAAGCGCGACTGGGATTCGTGGACTCCCAGGGTGGCTCCTCCCATCAGGACCGTGCGTTCATAGGCGGGGTTGACGCCCTGTTCGTAGAGGGCATGGCCGCCTTCATGAACGGCGCTAAAGAAGGAGGATTGGGGCCGGTTGCGCATAAAGCGGTTGGTCACTCTTACGTCGTTGATGGAGAAGGTGGTGGTGAAGGGGTGAGCGGTTTTATCCTGGCGTCCGCGCTCAAAATCGTAGCCGATTTCCCGCAGCGCGGCCATCGAAACATCCCACTGGCGCTCTTCGGGATATTCCTGGTTGAAGAAGCCAT
Source organism: Anaerolineae bacterium (assembly GCA_034434315.1). Lineage (GTDB taxonomy): Bacteria > Chloroflexota > Anaerolineae > B4-G1 > SLSP01 > DAOTZR01. The sequence goes on along the minus strand of DAOTZR010000008.1, from coordinate 13,645 downwards.
CGTCAACCGGTTCGCCGCGCGCCACAATCTCCTGCAGCAGGGGGACCAGACCCGCCTTTAGCTCGCTAAACAGGCGGGTGACTTCGGCCGTCGTCATACCAGGTTCAAAGAAGTCCAGCAAAGTATCGTAGGGGTGTTCTTTGTAGCCCAGGATGTCAATGACCTTGTAGTTCCAATCCACCACATTTTGCAGGTGCGGTTGGAAGAGCTTGAAGTCGGCCTGTTGCCGGGCTTCACGCCAGGCGGCAAAGGCCTGGGCCGTAATCCGCGCCCGCTCCGCGACCAATTCCGTGGGGATCTTGACCATTTTGTCGTAATCGCGGCGCAGGACGCGCACCAGGCTGGCCTCGTCGCTGTCGTAATCCATGTCCGCAACTTCTCCTTCAGCCGCTTCGAGCAAGCGCCCGGTCTCGTCCGACGCGAAAATCTCATGCGCCATGGCGGCCAGGGTGGCCATTTGTTCACCGCGGGCTTCGATGCCTTTCGGGGGCATGTACACTTCTTGATCCCAACCCAGGACGGCTTCCGCTGCCTGCAGGTCGTAATACCGGTATAGATGGTGCTTGAGACGCTCTACATGTTCTCCCATGGTTTTCTCCTTGCATAGGTGACGATCAGTCTTCATCATTATATCCCGCCATCATAAGTTAGCAAGGGAAGAGTATCCCTCTGTCTGGCGCCACTTTTCATACCAGCAGAATCCGGCCCATCTGGTTAAAAGTTATGTTAAGTTTTCTTGACTTTCCTGTAGCCCCATGTTATCCTTGCCGTCACTTTTGAGATTTTAGAAACTTATCAGAAAGAATCGGCGCTTATGTTTTGGGAACGCATATCCGATACCATTTACATGTTTACCAGTGAGCGTTATGCTCTGGTAAATTGTGTCGCTATCAAGACGGAAGAGGGCCTGATAGTTGTTGACGCGCCCCCTTTTCCAGATGAGGCCAGGCAAATTGCGCGCTTTTTGAGCCAGCGTGTCGGTTCGCGTTATCGGGCGCTCGTGACCACGCATCATCACATTGATCACGTGTACGGCCTGTTTGTCTTTCCCCAGGACCTGCCGGTCATCGGGCATGAAAAATGTCGTCAGACCCTGCTGGAAATCGGCGAGTCGGCGCTGGAAGAGGCGCGCCGCAGCGATCCCGCTTTTGACGAAGTCACGCTGCGCATCCCCGATGTGACCTTTGATTCGGAGGGGTTGCTTTTCACGGCGGGGCAGACCACCCTGCGCTTCATCGAGTTGCCCGGTCATACGCTTGATAACATCGGGATTTTCCTGGAAAGCGAGCAATTGTTGATCGCCGGGGATGCGGTGATGGCCATTCCCATCATTGCACGGGGAGACTGGCAGCAGTCAATTGCCTCGCTGGAAAAGATATTGCAGCTTAAACCGGAAACGATTGTCCAGGGACATGGTGAAGTTATTTTGCGCGGTGAGATTGACGATGTACTGTCGCGCTACATACGGTACATCGAGTGTGTAGCAAAGAAAGCCGCGGCGGCCGTAGCTGCCGGGCATGAGCGCAAGGAATTGACTAAAGTTACCCTGGAGGCCTGCGGTCTGGATCGCGTTCCACTGGGATTAGCCAGTCATCGTCTGCACACGGCCAATCTTTACAGTGTGTACGATCAGCTTAAAGCAGCTCAGACGCAGGGCTAATGAAGACAAATCCTACGGACCGTTTTCTGCGCAGATGAGGAGGTGCTGTGTTTAATGTAGCGATGTGGCGCAAAGCGCTGCAGGTAATTCCTGAAGTCAGCCGTGAGGAGTGGCAGCGGCTGGACCTGATCTCGCGCTGGCTGATCAGCACACGCGCGGCGGTGTTGATTATGACTCTCCTTTCCGCATCCCTGGCCGGGTTGCTGGCCTGGCGTGATGGCTATGCTTTTCCTTTTTGGGCCTGGCTGCTTCTGGCCCTGGGGCTGGTGTTGGCTCATGCCAGCAACAATCTGTTCAACGACTACACCGACTATCAGCGCGGGGTAGATCGCGATAATTACTACCGCACCCAATATGGGCCTCAGCCCATAGCCAGCGGACTGATGACGCGGCGGGAGCACCTGACGTATTTTGTCGTGACGGGATTTCTGGCCCTGAGCTGTGGTCTGGCGCTTTTGGTCTGGCGCGGTTGGGATCGCACGATCTGGCTCTTGCTGGGGGCCGGCGCCTTTTTTGTGCTTTTCTACACCTGGCCCCTTAAGTATCTGGCTTTAGGGGAACTGGCGGTCTTCATAGTCTGGGGGCCGCTGATGGTAGGGGGCGGCTATTATGTCCTCACGGGAGTGTGGAGCTGGGCCGTAGTCTGGATCAGCCTGCCTTATGTTCTTGGGGTGACCACGGTTATTTTTGGCAAGCACATTGATAAGCTGGCCTTGGATCGGCAAAAGCGCATCTACACCCTGCCGGTGCTCATCGGGGAGAAAACGGCGCGTTACGTCATGCTGGTGATGATGGTGCTGCCCTACGGGTTGGTTTTGCTCCTGGTGCTCCAGGGTACCTTTTCTCCGGTGCTTCTGATTGTGGCCCTGGCCTTGCCGACGCTGCAGAAGCTGTATCCCATGTTGCTTAAACCCAAACCGGAGACCTGTCCTCCGGGTTTCCCGCAGGGGCAGGGAGGCTGGCCTTTGTACTTCGCTCCCATCGGCTTCGTGCACAACCGGGCCTTTGGCTCCTGGTTCCTCCTGGGATTGCTGGTGGACACGCTGCTTAAAGTAGTGTTTTAGACCTGTGACGGACCGGAATTCAGAAGGTCATCAGCCCGGCGCTCTTCCTGCCGGTTATGAGGAGGTGTTGTACTGGCGCCTTTCCCAAAACCTGGCGCTGCATCACAGTATCCTGCTCCAGCTCTCAGGCCTGGTAGTTCTGTTTTTGGGATTTGTGCTGGCCCTGCTCTGGCGGTCGGCGTGGAGGCTGGGAGACTCGGTAGACGTGAGCGGGTGGGGGCTGGTGGTCGGCTTGCTGCTGACCTACATCCCCCACGAACTTGTCCATGGGATAAGCATGCGCTGGCAGGGTGCCCGTCCGCAGTTCGGTGTGATAGTGGAAAAATACGGCTTCTTCGCTTTTTATACCACTGCGCCCGGTTATGCTTTTCGCCGCTCCGCTTATTGCGTCATTACCCTGGCCCCTTTGATGGGATTGAGTGCTTTGTACCTGCTGCTCCTGGCCCTGATACGCGATGCCACCTGGGCCGGCGCGTTCGTCCTGGCTCTGGCGTTTAACCTATCCGGCAGCGTCGGAGATCTGTATATCGCCGGGATGTTGTTACCCTATCCAGCAAGCGCTTTCGTGATTGACGAACGCGATGGTGTGCGCATCTTTCTCCCTTCTGAGCAGCACCGGGCATGGGAAGAGCGACCGGGTGAAAGCCGCGAACGGGGAAATTCCGGGTAACCGCTGCCTTGAGTCGGCGTGGGGATCTGCTCGCTCAGCACCGTTTTCCGGGAGAAGGGTGAAAGAGACGGGTGCCGGCTCGCGGGAAGGTGCCTGGGCTGGATAAGGTTGCTCCAGTTTCCATGGGAAGCTGAAAATAGGGCTTACGTCTCTTTTACCTTATACGTCTCTTCTGGTTCATGGATGGCGGGTAGTTCGTCAAGCCATGTTAAATTTCTGCCAATGACCAGTTCCTTCATGGTTGTGTGATGGGTATTTTTCATGGGGATCAAGCGCATCTGGAATCCATGCTTACGGGCCATCACTTTGACTTCTTCAGCGTCATCATACGTCATCAGAAAATCCCCTGCAAGCGCCCCACATAATGTAAAGAGATATTCATGATCAAGCTGATGATGTTTATAGAGCCGTTGACCAGCCCTCTTTCCCCCGGCAGTATAGGGCGGATCTATGAAGTAAACAGCATCTTCACGGCAGGCCAATTCTCCCATCACTTTTAAACCATCATCATGTCGGAACTCAATTCTGTTTGCAATGAGGTTTAAATCAAGAAGCCTTCGGGCCAATGTTTTGGGATACCAGCGAGAGCCAATGCCTTTACCATTTTCCCCGTATTTGATGAAGCGAGAACCCTCGGCAAGGATACCTCCATGTAAGGTACGGTTTTTCAGAAGGGTTTGAAAAGCTTGCTCTCTCCGTGTTGCCGGTGGTTTTTTAAGTTCCTCTTCAACGTTTTCTCTGGTCAAAGGAAAGGTTAAAATGCGTTGGGCCAGCCATTCAGCCTCGCCAGCGCTGATGGTTTCCCAGACTGATGCTACATCGTCATCTAATTCAACCATGATGGCTATGTCAACCAGATTTTCAAAAAGGGCGGTAAGGCTAATGATTCCACCGCCGGCAAAAGGCTCTACCAGATATGGGGCCTGGTTTTCAGGCTGGCTATCCATCGTCTGAAAGTGGGCACAAACCAGGTTTTTCCGCCGGGATAGCGGAAAGGACTTCTTTGGGGAACCGATGCCACATTCACCGGACGAGGCAAAAGGGCGTTATCTGATACTTCAGGGAACAACGGGAGTTGCTTCTGCATCGCCATCGTTAAAAGGGTTTCTCAACAGTCTGGTTGGTGGGTGAAGTCTCCAGCTGTTCATCGAGTTTTTCCTGAAGCAGCTTGATGAAATCTTCTATCTGTCCAGGTAATGGGGTGGTTATGGAAACCAAGGCAGGCTCAAATTCAGTGAAAACCTCATCCACTTTTGTCAGGTAATATCGCCCAAACTGCCCGTTTTCTCCCATCTGGAGTTTCAAATCGTAGATAAACCAAGCCATATCAGCGTCCTCTCTAGCAACTCGCTTCAGAGGCGGTAAAGTAGCGAAGAAGCTTCTGTTCAGGGCCACAGCGATTCTTTTTTTCCAGCTATGCAAGATGCCACCTTTGTAAAGAAGCTGTGGGACAAGTCTTTTCCGGGACGATGAAAGGTAATCAGGTCGGGGATAATTGGGTTCCCTTGACCAATCCATAGAAGCGTTTTGCTGTGGATCGCGCATGTAATGTTCAAAAGGTTCGCGAACATTACCAGAAATATAGACCGCCTGAATTTCAAGAGCGCCGAAATCAATCACTCTGCCACTATCATCATAAGCCACAAGGACCATATCAATGTTCCCCGCGGGCTTGCCAGTGGCATCGTTCAAGCGCACTTCAGTCAGAGAAGTCCATTGTGTCTCTTCGCCAAAGAAGAACGAAGCGGCATGGTCGGCGATAATCCAATCCTGGCGGAATCGAATGGGACAGGTAATGACGGGGTCATTTTCATGATAGATGCTACACACACCCAGCGGGTTCTTCGCCTTGTCTTTTGTACAATTGGGTACTTTATTATTAAAAGGACAAAGGCGGTGTGTACGATAGCGCCTGGCCGTTTCCGTTGAATCTGTAACCAAATGCCCAAAAACCTCTGCTAAAGGTTATCCACCATAATTCATATCAGACCTTCCATCATTCAATCCCATAGAAGTTGTCGCTGATGGGTTTGTGTTATTTACCAGTTACCAGTATTCAGTTTAGGATAAGTACCATAATTCCATTCTAACACAACAACGGTCATAGTCCAGAGCCAGGATAGACGGGAGTTAGTGAGCGGAGGTCTGTGAGGATGTCTTTAAGGCAGTGAATAATTACCGTCGCGGGATGGCATTGGCCGTTGTTGTGCTGCCCATAACAGCAGCGCCGGAGCTGGATTGAACAGCTCCGGCGCCGGCTTCAGGCTGCGGGCTTTAGCCCCCTGCGATCATGTGAATCACGCGCACATCATCCCCATCCTGGATGGGCCATTCGGCATAGGCATCATGGGGGACGACGGCGCCGTTGATGGCCACAATCAGGTACGGATAGGTGTAGTTCATCCGCTCCAGTAGCCGGGCTACGGTCATGCCTTCTTCCCAGGGAATCTGGTCACGTTTGTTAACCGTAATCATCTCACAGATACTTTTTGACCACTTCAACGACTTCGGGGTAATCAATGCCCAGTTCCTGCAATTTCTCCAGGGTGGGAACCCCGTTGCGCGTCCATCCACGACGTTCGTAGACGGCATCCATCAGCATTTCGTAGCGTTCGTAGCGGTACTTGCGATGGGCCGCCATTTTTTCCTGCAGGGTCATGGTGCTGGGATCAAGCCCCATCCACTCGCGCAGTTGTTTGTCGTAGCGCTCCTGGCGGGAGAGGTATTCCTGCTCCGTGACGGGACCGAGGGCGCGATAGGGGGGCATATCGTGTTCGCGCAGCCCCTTACCCAGGCGGATGTTAAAGACGCGCTGGAAATTGTAGACGCGCTCGGACATGCGGATGATTTCGTGCTTGTCAATTTCGCGTCCGGTCACGGCGGAGAAGATATCCACATAGTTCTGCACATGGTGAGGAATCTTGTGAGGTTCGTCGCTCAGAGCGTTCTTGGGATCCACGACATCATTCCAGGGCAACTTGCAGAATCCGCATAGCCCAAACCAGGTGCGGAAAATTGGGAAGTAGTGCAGGGCATCGGCTTTATCCTCGAAGGTGGGAATCTGATTATTGACCTGATCCATAAAGATCAGCCAGGCCTCATCGTGCTGCGGCCCTTTGTTGGTGAGGGCATAGCCACCCTGTTGCGCCAGCGATTCCTTGGCGATGTACATGGAGTATTCCATACCTTTGTTTTCCATGCCAATGTCGTTGACGAACTGCGGATCCGCACCGTAGTGTTCGATGAGGTACGCTTTGAGCTTGCGAATGCCCATGCCGGCTATCTTGCCAAAGGGAGTGCCCGTTGCGATGCGGTGCAGCAGCTCCAGCGAAGCCTCTGCATTGCCAAAGCGGAGATCCAGGCCTTCGGTCTTCTCCTTGTCCAGAATGCCGGCCTCGTAGCATTCCATCAGGAAAGCGACGGTTGCACCATAGGAGATAGTGTCAATCCCGTAGGTGTCGCAGTAGAAGTTGATTTCCAGGATGGCATCGCCGTCGAAAATACCGCAGTTGGTGCCGACACCCGCGGCGGTTTCGTATTCCGGCCCGTCCACGATGACCTTTTGTCCTTTGTAAGGACCGGTTTTCAGGGTGAACCCATCCACAGCATGGGCGCAGGCCACGGTGCAGCCATACCAGCACCCATCAGGCAGGCCCTGGGTCAGGCGGCTCTCCCAGTAAGCGCCGTCAATATTATGGGCTTTGGGATGACCGCCAAACTTTTGATTGTGCACGGGGAGCAGATCGTAATCGCTCATGATACCGACCAGATAGGCCGTACCGCGGTTGCGCATACGGTTCTGGACCGGATCCCATTTAGCCACTTCTTTTTGCATATCGGCGCCTACGCGGGCCAGGCGTTCCGGATCGGCCGGCTGATTTTTCCTTCCATCGAAAGGTCCCGTACGCACGGCCAGAGCCAGAATGCGCTTGTGGCGGAAGACCGTCCCCGGACCACCGCGTGCGGCCTGTTTGTAGCGCAGATCGTTACGTTTGCGGTCAAAGAAGCTGAAGTTCAGGATGCCGATGAGACTGTGTTCCGCACCGCTTCCTGTGGTCACAGTCGAGATATAGTACCGGTCTTCCGGCTTTTCGGCCAGAGCTTCGGTCAGCCAGGCGCCAAGCAGATGGGTGTCTTTCGGCGCTTCGGGCATCTCTTCGATGGTGACCTTGCCACGAATGCCGTCTATCACGATCACGACGTCGCGATCGGCAATGCCCTGAACTTCAAGCGCATCCCAACCGGCGAATTTCAGCAGAGGGCCGAAGTGTCCGCCAGCATTGCAGTCGGTGACGATGTTGGTGGTGGGGGAAATTGTAGTGACCAGGGATTTGCCAGAACCAGGGTATTGCGTAATACCGCCGCAGGGGCCGGTGGAGATCACAATTTCATTTTCCGGATCGTGCCAGCGCGTGGTGTCTTTGACGGCGTGCCAGAGCAACCATAAATCGAAGCCTTTGCCGCCAGTAAATTTGAGCTTCATCTCTTCGCTAACGGGCTTGGCCTTGATCTCGCCTGTGCCGACGTTGACGTACAGGGTCTGATTCGTATAGCCGCGTTCTATGGGCGGAACAGTATAATCGAATTCTACCAGGACTTTACGGGTAACTGCTTTCATCATCTTACTCCTCTTTTTTGTGAGTTAAAAGCCAACCTTACCCTGCCACAGGTCGGTGGACACGGTTTCGACCTCGATGAGCTTGAGCGCGCCCGACGGGCAAGTCTTGACGCACTGGCCGCAGGAAATGCACTTGAAGGCCAGCGCCTGTTGCGGCTCGTAGTACATGACGCCATAGGGGCAGAAGCCCACACAGGACATGCATCCCACGCACAGGTCCTTTTTTACCCGCACAATGCCCAGTTTGTCGTAATACAGCGCATTGGTCGGGCACACCTTGATGCATTCACCGCATTGGATACAAAACTCGGCCCGAAATTTACCGTCTTGTTCGAAGATGCGGATACTGGAATGTTCGCGATCCGGCACTTTGAACCAGGTCTGGGCGCAGACCTTTTCGCATTCGCGTGCTCCAACACAAAGGTCCGGGTTGTAGGTTAATACTTTCATCTCACTCCTCTCTGGCAGACAGAATTGAGGGTATACGGACAATCCCATTCCACAGTATACAAAAAAGACGGGGGCCTTCACAAGTGACGTTTATCACGCACCCAGATGCGACGTTTCTTTAAGATGGGAGCATAGAAGAGACTTTTTTGAAGAGGGGAATAGTACTGAAAGGGCCTAACGAAAAACGGCCCGGAAGTCCGGGCCGCCTGATGGGGCGAGTGGGAATCGAACCCACACACTCTTGCGAGTAGAGGATTTTAAGTCCCCGGCGTCTGCCAGTTCCGCCATCGCCCCGCACCTTACTGGCCTCGTAAGGCGACGGTCGGAATCGAACCGACGCATAGGGGTTTTGCAGACCCCCGCCTTACCACTTGGCTACGTCGCCATAAAAAAAGAGCGGGCAACGGGACTCGAACCCGTGGCCTTCTCCTTGGCAAGGAGACGTTCTACCAACTGAACCATGCCCGCCTGACGACTGGGATTATAGCATAAATGCGATTTTTGGCAAGTAGCTTTTTTGTACCTGCTCACCTTGATTTTTCCCGATTTGTCCAAATCGTCCCAATCAGTGACCATAGGGCCATGAGGCGCTTTGTAATGCCGACCCGCGAAGAGATTCGCAAAGCCTACCTGCAAGGTGAGGGGGCGGGTTCGAACGGACAATCGGCCAGCGCGCCGTCAGGATGATCAAACAGCCGGGAACAACCGCAACAGCAGCAAGCCCCCCTCCAACGACGGGGTGAAGAAGCTCGCGCTGCGCAGTCGGCTGCGCAAGCGCAGCGAAAAGAAGAACGGTGGATAGTCAAGCCGTGCCCGGCGTGTGGGGATGACCAGGGCCGAGTTTCCTGTAGAAGTAACGGAAGCGCTGCGTGCGTTTCTTCAAGCGCAAATTGTGCCGGCGCCATGTTTTCCACCAGTTGCGGATAATCACGTTAAAGTACGTGGTTGTCTTTATTAAGGTCTATGGTATAATCTGCCCTTGCTTTGAGATTTAGATGAAATGAAATAGGGAGAAAGTAACATGAACCTGGTAGAGTCCGTAGAGCGCCAGATGCTTAAGACTGATGTTCCGGAACTGCATCCCGGTGATATCGTAAAGGTGCATGTGAAGATCGTGGAAGGGACCGAAAAGAAGCGCGTGGAGCGTATTCAGGTCTTCCAGGGCACTGTCATCAGCCTCAACGGCGGTGGCGTCAATACACGCTTCACCGTGCGCCGCGTCGCTTCGCACGGGATTGGGGTTGAGCGCTCTTTCCTGCTGCACTCGCCGCGCATTGATAAGATCGAAGTGGTGCGCCGTTCCAAGGTTCGTCGCGCCAAGTTGTTCTATCTGCGGGGTTTGAGCGGCAAGAAGGCCCGCCTGCAGGAACTTCGTCCCGGTCAGTCGCGCTAAGCGTTTCGAGCCATGCGCCCGCTCATCGGTATTACTGGACGCAAAGATCTTTCGGCGCGCTTGCATAACGCCCCGATGATTTCGGTGGGCGAAACCTATATCCGCGCGATCCATCGCGCGGGAGGGACGCCAATCATCCTGCCGCCGGTAACCGGGCCGATGGATTGGGCTGTCTTATTGGAGCACCTCGATGGCTTGCTCTTCTCCGGCGGAGAAGACGTAGAGCCGCAACATTACGGGGAAGCCCCTTCCGAGTGGCTGGGCGGCGTAGATACCGAACGCGATAGCGCCGAGCTGGGGCTGATCAATCTGGTGATCCGTCACAAGCTCCCCATCCTGGCTATTTGTCGCGGTCATCAGGTGCTGAATGTGGCTTTGGGCGGCAGCCTGTATCAGGATATTGCCGCGCAAATCCCCGGGGCGTTGCTCGATCATCCGCTCACGCCGGGCCGTACCTTACGCGATCCCGCCCATTCCGTCACCCTGCGCCCGGAAAGCCGTCTGGCGGAAATCCTGGGTGGTACCGAGTTCATCGTCAACAGCGGTCACCATCAGGCGGTGCGGGACCTGGGCAAAGGGCTGGTTGCCGTAGCCCATGCTCCCGATGGCGTGATCGAAGCCGTGGAGTTGCTCGATTATCCTTTTGGCTTTGGCATTCAGTGGCATCCCGAAGCCATGGTCGCCGATGATCCAACCATGATGCCTATTTTTGAAGCTTTTGTCGCTGCCTGTCGCCGCAGCTAGCTCGGGTATCCTATCCTTTCCACATAAAAGCGCGCCCGAAGTTGGGCGCGCTTTTATGTCAGAATACACCTCAATTTCCAATTCAAGCTGTCGGCTCTTCCACGATCACGCCGCCTTGCTTAAACGCGGCCAGCTGGGCTTCCAGCTCGCGTCGCCGTGTTTCGGCGGCCAGACGTCCTTCTTCCAACAAGTCATCCACCCAGGCTCGAAGACTCGCGCGCATATCCTTGCCAGATTTGGGTGCGAAAAGCAGGACAACGCCACCTACCACAGCCGCACCAGTTACAAGCCCCATCAAAAAAGCCAGGATTTTCCTCATAGCCCCCCCTTCGTTTGAACGCAATCAACCTTTAACCGAAAATCAGCTCTTCCAGCTTGATGATGTCCTCAGGCATGACATCGGGAAAGCGCAAACCGCCCTTGACCCGCGCCCCCTGTTCGGCAAACTCGTAGCCGCTCATGCTCAGCACAACATCCCGCGAGCCATAAACTGCCTGGAACAGCCCCCAGAAAGGATTTTTCGACCAGTTCGTATCCAGGACCTGAATTTTCCCGCCTTTCAGGTAGATAGCATCAGCATACCCCACTCTGTCCGGATCTGGAGTGATCAGGATGATGCGGCGGTTGGTCAGAATAAACTCCCATTGGGCGTAAATCAGAAGATCTTGAGCAAATTTCACCGCCACGGAAAGGGCCAGGCCAGCCAGAATCAGGGCCAGCAAGCCCAGGGTGACTTGGATAGAGCCGACAACCCAGCTACCATCCACAAACAACAATTCGACGACGCCTAAAATCAGGGCCAGGATGGCCATGCCCCCACTGACTTTCAAGCCAATGAGCGGTACCGTTCTGCGATACGGCGCCATCCGGATGATCAGGCGATCTTCTTCCCCCTCAAAGCGGTGAACCTCCGGCAGGAAACCGGCGCGGATGCGGTAAAAAAGACCCCGCAACCCACGCTGTAGCTCCTTCGGCACCGCTGGGGCAGGTTGGGACGCCTTGACTTCGCTCACGGCTTCGGGATGATCAGTTCCTGTCCGACCTTGATGTCGTCACTGGTGAGGTTGTTGGCACTTTTGATCATTTCAACGCTCACCCCAAAACGCCGGCCCAGGCTGTAAAGCGTGTCACCCTTTTGAACCACATAACGGGTCTGAATGTTCGACGGGTTAATCTCGCCGCCCCCCTCTGTGGTAGGAGCTACGGTGGGCACTGCTGTGGGCACTTCCGTGGGCGGCACAACGGTGGGGACTTCCGTACCCGGCGCCTGGGTCGGCACCTGGGTCGGCACGGGCTGTCCACCCGCAGCCTGTTCCCAAATCTGGCGTCCCAGGGTCTGAATCGTCTGAACTTCCCTGGAGTTGGCCGTCTTCTGCAGCCGATTGGCCACCCAACCCGGCAGGTAGGTGTCCACCAGCCAGCCGATGGCCGCAAAGGTGATGAAGACCCCGATGAAATAGGAGATTAATTTGCCCAGGTTTTGAGAAAGCAGATCCCGCTTAAAAATTAACCACAAAGCCCACAGTAAGCCCAGGCCTAACAGAAAGAATGGGAACAAAGCTAGCAGATCCATGGCTCCTCCTCAAAAAAGTATCAGAAATCGGGGCCGGCAAGCCGGCTTACTTGACTAAGGTTCATCCGGGCAGGTGCCAAAAGGCAAGAAGCTGATTGGGTCCACATAGGCGCCGTTCACGCGGTCATAGACAGCGTAATACACGCCCGGCGTCTCTGACCCAGCGCCGCCTGCCACACCAACAGGCTGCCCGGCCTCCACTGTGCCTGGAACTGTCACATAAGAGCGCAGACCACCCAGCCATACCCGCCATTCCGCATTTTCGATCTGGATGGCCAGATGCCCTTGAGCATCGGTGTACCGTGTCAGCGTCCCGGACATAGGAGCGATCACCGCCGACGTTGTGGCGGGAATCAGCTCAACCCCGGAAATCAAACCGCATTGCAAAGCACTGCTCTGCACGGACGTGACTACCAGTGGATGCAGCGCCGGACGCAAGGCCGGATCGCCATCAGCGTGAGGAAGGGCGAAACAGCTCTCGACCCGCGCCTCCCGGCAGCGCGCCACGTCCTGCCCCGCGGTGATGTCAACAGCGGGCTTTTCGCGCACCAGCCATACGCGATCGGCGCCTTCCTGGATCAGGGCCAGGGGTTCGATGACCAGCGGAGGCCAACGGGAAGGGCGCTGATAACTGAGCTGCAATTGCGCTTGAATGGCCAGCGTAACAGGCCAAGCCCCCAGGCTTTGCATACGATACTCACGCCCTTGAATATCACGGTGCACCATGTTCTGATGCGCTTCGTCGTAGCCATTCATCACGTAAGCTGATGCGTTGGGATCGCTGCGGGCGTTGGGACCGGCGTTGTAGCGCAGGTAGCATAGCTTGAGCAGCTCACTATCCGTGCTGGTGTAATGAATCTCCGGGCAATAGCGTTTAAAAGTGCGCGCGCCTAACTGTAATTGATAGGCGACTTCCTGTGGCGTGATGGGGCCGGGCTGGAAACAGGGCAATTCACCCCGGCGCACGGCTGTATACAGCCCCATGATCCCCTCACAATTGGCCGGATTCTCAGCGCGCAATCCAGCCTCCTTGTACCACAATACCAGAGGCACAACAGGCGGAACATCTTCAATGTAAGCGATTACGTCCGCCACACTGGCCCAACGGGCTACCTGTTCCTGTTGCGCCGGTGTAAGCTGATAGCGCTCATTCCACACCACGTGAGCTCCAAAGCTCAAGGCCACGGGTAGACCCAGGAACAATAACGTGTCCAGGACACCACGAAAAGCTACAAAAAGCCACTTCCGCAGTTCGATCTTGAAGAAGGGCACCAGGTAAACCTGTAACCACTCCTTCAACCAAACCGGGATGTAAGCCAGCAGTGCGTCCATAGGTTAAATTCATTATACACAATTCATTACATGATGCAAGACGATTTGACTGGGGTTCGGACGTGAGTTCGGACATAGTCAGGTAGATGCAAAGACGATAGCTTGGAACAAGGCATAGGCAGCCTCAGTAATCTGAAGCCA
>DAOTZR010000007.1:0-35142 GCA_034434315.1 Anaerolineae bacterium | reverse complement strand
CCTCCTGCTGTTGACCGGCGGGCTGATGTACGTCTGGTTCAAGGGTTGGCTGGAATGGCAATGATGCTATATATTTTCTGTCTTGTGGAGGAGCTATGACCTTCTGGCAATTCCTGGCCAATCCGGTGCCTGCCATCGGAGACTGGTTGCGTGGGATATTGAGCGGTTGGGGGCTTTCAGCAGCCCGGGTCGAAACCCTGATGGGCCTGATCAGTGCGCTGGTTGTTGTGACCATTCCCTTCGTTGCCATCATGGGGTTGATTTGGGCCTCGCGTAAGATCATTGCACGCTTGCAGGATCGGTATGGTCCGAACGCTTCGGGCGTCTCCGCCGGGCCTTATGCCATCTTTCAGACCGTGGCCGACGCGATTAAAATCCTGACCAAAGAGCTGGTCATCCCGGAACACGCCGATCGTCTGGTCTTTATTCTGGCCCCGATTCTGGTGGTCTTCATCGCCCTGGCCGTGTGGGCCGTGATTCCTTTTGGACCGGCGGCCATGCAGGGGGTAGATTTAAACATCGGCCTGTTTTACATCGTGGCCATCGCCTCGTTGGTGCTGTTCTCGATGATGATGGCCGGCTGGAGTTCGGGCAACAAGTACGCGGATGTAGGGGCTTTCCGCGCCATTTCCCAAATCATCAGCTATGAAGTGCCGGAAGTACTGGCACTCATCACGGTCGTGATGGTGGTCGGCTCTTTTTCAATGCAAGATATCGTGCGCTTCCAGCAAATCCCGCTCATCATCGCCCTCCCTATCCCGGCTTTCATTTACCTGCTGGCCTTGACGGCGGAAGTGGGGCGTCTGCCCTTTGAAATTGCCGAAGCCGATGCGGAAATCGTGGCCGGGTACTTTACCGAATACAGCGGCATGATGTTCGGCGCCTTTTACCTGGCGGAGTTTATCAATATCTTCGCTGGCTCGATTATTTTCTCGGTCATTTTCCTGGGTGGATGGCAGGGGCCCTTTGTGGAGACGGTACCCATCCTGGGGGCGCTCTGGTTGTTGCTCAAGAGCCTGGTTATCTTCACCCTCTTCATGTTCTTCTGGGGAGCCATGCCCCGCATGAGGATTGACCATATTCTTAACTTTAGCTGGAAATTCCTCACCCCTCTGGGACTGGCGATGATTATCGTGGTGGCCCTGGTGGACGCTGCCGCACGGGCAGCGGGCATCACCTCCATGGTGGGGCGCAGCCTGGTTTTGTTGCTGGCCAACCTTCTGGTTGCCCTGGCTACGGCGGGCATTCTGCGCCAGGTGGAAGCGCGTATGCAGCAACGGGAACTGATGCGGCAGGCTGCATTACAGGCGAAAGCTTAACGCACGGCGAGGCAATGAGTAGAAGACTATGGTGAGTGAACTGACTGTGACACAGGTGGTTTTTCTGCTTTTCGGCGGGATCGCCCTGGCCGGTTCGTTGCTGGTCGTTTTAGCGCGGTCCATTTTCCACGCCGCTTTGGGGCTAGTGCTGGCTTTCCTGGGAGTGGCGGGGGTGTATGTCCTGCTCAACTTCCCTTTTATGGCCGCCTTGCAGCTTTTCATCTACATCGGTGGCGTGGCCGTTCTGATCGCCATCGCCATCGTGGTGACCGAGCGGGCCATGATTCCCATTGAGCGCACATCTAACGAGCCGCTCATGGCAGCTGTGTTATCCCTGGCCGCTTTTGCGGCGCTGGTCGCCATGATTTTCCAGCCTTTCCTGCCCCCCGCGGAACGTCTGACCTGGCCTACCGGTCCCCTGGTGGAGGAGGTCCCCGATCAATTGTTGCGATTGGGCCAGGGCCTGGTGGATGCCCATGGTTTCGCCTTGCCCTTTGAATTTGTCTCTCTGTTGCTGGTCGTGATCTTGATTGGTTCACTCTATCTGGCGAAGGAGCGATCGTAATGGTGCCTTTATCCTGGTACGTGACCCTGTCGGCGGCCCTGTTCGTAATCGGGATGTTTGGTGTGCTCTCCCGGCGTAACCTGGTGGCCATGATGATGTCCATCGAGCTGATGTTGAACGCCGTGAATTTGAACCTGCTGGTATGGGCACGCCACTTAGAGTTTGGAGCTGTTCAAGGGCAGGTGTTTGCCCTGATGATTTTTGCGATTGCTGCCTGCGAAGCCGCGCTGGGACTGGCCCTGGTGCTGGCCATCTGGCGCCTGCGCCAGAAATCGAATGTAGATAACGTGGACCTTCTGAAAGGCTAAGAGGTGCTTATGCAGCTACTTGATCTGGCCTGGTTGATTCCGGTATTCCCATTCCTGGCGTTTGTGACGATAGCGTTGTTCACAGCGCGGCGGCGCGCCCTCAGTCATAGCGTGGCCATTGGGGGGATTGCGGTCGCTTTTGTGCTGGCGCAAATCGTTTTCTGGCGGGCCGTTACTTTGCCTGTAGGGGGCGGGGAACTCGCCTATCATCCTGAGGGCCTGCACTGGCTCACCGGTGGTCTGGGCGAGTTGGGGCTGAGCATTTACATTGACCCCGCTACAGCCGTGATGCTCTTCATGGTTCCGCTGGTCTGTTTGATGATTTTCATTTACAGCGTGGGCTACATGGCGGGGGATCCGCGCTACAGCCGGTTCTTCGCCTACATCTCCCTCTTTGCTACCGGCATGTTGGGCCTGGTTGTCTTCGATAGCCTGCTCACGCTCTTCATCTTCTGGGAAATCATGGGTACCTGTTCGTACTTGCTGATTGGGTTCTGGTACGAAAAGGAATCGGCCTATCGTGCGGGCCTCAAGGCCTTCCTGGTGACCAAGGTCGGCGACCTGTTCCTGGCCCTGGGTCTGGCGCTGCTCTATGCGGAAGTGGGGACCCTGAATTACGCTGAACTCTTCAAGCCGGAAACGCTGCACTATCTGGCGAATCAGCCGTTTATGGGCAGCTCGCTGTCGGTTGCTTCGGTGGCAGCGTTGTTAATCTTTGGCGGCACCGTGGGCAAGAGCGCCCAGTTCCCCCTGCACGTCTGGCTGCCGGATGCCATGGAAGGCCCGACGCCCGTTTCGGCCCTTATCCATGCCGCTACCATGGTTTCGGCGGGCGTTTTCCTGGTGGTGCGCGCTTTCCCGCTCTTTGCCGCGGTTCAAGGTGGCCCGCAGATGACCGTGGTGGCGATCATCGGCACCTTCACCGCCATCTTTGCTTCCATCATCGCCATTGCCCAAAACGATGTCAAGCGCGTCCTGGCCTTCTCCACCATCAGTCAGTTAGGGTATATGATTGCGGCCCTCGGTATTGGAGCTTATGTAGCCGGGGCGTTCCACCTCATCACCCATGCCTTCTTCAAGGCCCTGCTCTTCCTTAGCTCCGGCTCGGTCATTCACGCTATGGAACACGGCCATCATCACGCCGCCCATCATGGTCATGGGGAGCATAGTCATGAGCACGCCTTCAATCCCAATGACATGATGGGAATGGGCGGTCTGGCTAAGCGCATGCCGCGCACCTGGATCGCTTTTCTCATTGGCGGGCTGGCGCTTTCCGGATTCCCGATCTTTACGGCGGGTTTCTGGTCCAAAGACGAAATTTTAGCCCAGGCTTACGAAGCGGCCCCAGCGGTTTTCTGGACCCTGGCCATCTCTGCCTTCATCACCGCGTTCTACACGGCGCGCCAGTTGAGCCTCACCTTCCTGGGGGAGCCGCGCAGCGAAGCAGCCCGGCATGCGCCGGAGAGTGTTCCCGCCATGACGGTGCCCTTGCTCATTCTGGCCGCTTTCTCCGTGGTGTTGGGCTGGGTGGGCATCCCGGAGCATTTCCCGGTTTTGGGTGGCGTGGTTCCCAACTGGTTCCATAACTTTATGATCAGCACC
Organism: Anaerolineae bacterium; assembly: GCA_034434315.1. GTDB lineage: Bacteria > Chloroflexota > Anaerolineae > B4-G1 > SLSP01 > DAOTZR01. Next base: position 31,348 of record DAOTZR010000007.1, on the reverse strand, counting down.
ATCGCCGGCGAAGGCGAGCATGCGGCTGCTGGTGCAGTGCATCTGGCTAAGGAAGTCGTCACCGAGAGCGCGCCGATGTTGCCCCTGATTGCCGGGCTCATCGCTGGCCTGGGTGGATTGACCGCGGGCTGGCTGGTCTATGGACGCAAGCCGCTGGTGGCCGGGCAAATGGATCCGGTTGAGGCCGGCCTGCGTAAGGTGGGGCTGGGCTTCCTGTACGAGGCCATGCGCGACCGCTTCTACTTCGATGAACTGTATGCCGCTACGTTTGTCTGGCTTTCGAAGCAGGCGGCGGAAGTTTTCGCCTGGTTCGATCGGACGGTGGTGGATGGATTGGTGCTTTTGGCTGCGCGGTTGGGACGGGCCTTGTCGGCGCTGGGTAACTGGCTGGATACGCATATCGTTGACCCCTTCGTCAACCTGATGGGCTGGCTTGGGCGTCTGTTCTCCGATCTGCTTGACCTGCTGGACCAGGGCGTTGTGGATGGTCTGGTCAACCTGGTGGGCCGCGCCATGGCCGCCTTGGGGGCAACCCTGCGCGTCATCCAATCGGGTAACCTGCAGGATTACCTGTGGCTGGCCCTGTTGACCGTTGTGGTGTTGATTATGGTGTTCGTGTTACGAGCGCCGTTTTTGATGTAAATTCCGGCAAATCTTATTGTTCGAGGAGAGCTGGCTATGAATTTTCCGATTTTAAGCGTCACGTTGTTTACACCCCTTGTGGGAGCTTTGCTGGTATTGCTGATTCCGTCGGAGAATAAGAAGGCCATTCGGACCGTAGGGACGGTATTTGCCTTCATCACGCTGCTCCAGACGAGCCTGATCTGGGCTTTGACGGCTCAGCAAGGGGCCGGACAAATGCAACTCATGGAAAGCCATCCCTGGATCCCATCGTTCCATGTGAACTACACTCTGGGCGTGGATGGCTTCAGTGCCCCGCTGTTGTGGCTGACCGGTCTGTTGACGACGTTGGCTCTGTTCTACTCAGCGCGCGTCATTGAGTACCGGGTTAAGGAGTATTACTTCCTCTTCCTGCTGTTGGAACTGGGCATGTTGGGCGTTTTCCTGGCCCTGGACCTGGTGCTGTTCTATATCTTCTGGGAAATCGGTCTGGTGCCCATGTTCCTGTTGATTGGCATCTGGGGTGGAAAGCGCCGGGAGTATGCCGCGATCAAGTTCTTCCTGTACACGCTGGTCGGCAGCGTTTTCATGTTGCTGGCCATTATCGCGGTCTACTTTGAGACGGGCAGCTTCAACATTCTGGAGATCGCCGCAGCCAGGCCTTTCGCCAATAATGTGACCATAGCGACCCTGGCTTTCTGGGCTTTCTTCATCGCCTTTGCCATCAAAGTGCCTTCTTTCCCCTTCCACACCTGGTTGCCGGATGCGCATACCGAAGCGCCAACGGCAGGTAGCGTCATCCTGGCGGGCATTCTGCTGAAGTTGGGGGCTTATGGTCTGGTGCGCATCACCTTGCCCTTCTTCCCGGAGCGTTTCTACTACTACACGGTTACCGTACCTATCATCCCCATTATGGCGGTGCTGAGCATCGTTTACGGGGCGTTGGTGTGTATGGCGCAGTGGGACCTCAAGCGCCTGATTGCCTACTCCTCGGTGGCGCATATGGGTTACGTCACCATGGGTGTAGCGATGGCCGCGGCGGGGTATGGCGCGGGTTTAAACGGGCTGAATCTGGATGCTGCTGCGGCGGCCCTGAATGGCGCTTCCATTCAGATGTTTGCGCACGGTATCATCACGGGCGGCTTGTTCTTCCTGGTAGGCATTCTGTATGAACGCGCTCATACCCGCGACCTCAAAGTCTTCGGCGGCCTGGGCACGCAGATTCCCTACTACTACGGCATTACCCTGGTTACCGGCTTTGCCTCTCTGGGGTTGCCAGGGTTGGCCGGGTTCTGGAGTGAATTCTTTGTCTTCCGGGGCGTTGTGCGCTTCATGCCGGTTGCGGCCTTTGTCGCCGTCTTCGGCATGGTTTTCACGGCGGCCTATATTCTCTGGAAGATCGTCCAGTACGTGTTCCTGGGGTCCCTGGATAAGGAGCGCTGGGGGCATCTGACGGATATGACCTGGTGGGAGAAGGTCACCATGTGGCCTCTGATTGTCATCATGGTGTTCCTGGGTTTCTATCCCACACCCTTGCTGGACATGTTTAACGCTGCCTTCACGCACTTGTTGACGGCTTTGAAGTGATGGGCTTGAGCGGGGCGGTTGTGCCCTTGTTACTTACGTTATCCTGAGGAGGCCACCTTGAATTTTGGACAGGCTGAACTCAATCTTTTTGAGACTTTGTGGGCGTTGGCTCCGGAGCTTATTCTGTTGCTGACCGGGGTGTTAATCCTTGGTTTGGACCTGAGCCTGCGCAAAAAACCGCAACCCTGGGTGCCCTATGTGGCTTTAGGTGGCACCATTCTGGCGGGCATCGCCGTGTTGAGTCTGTGGCCTTTTGCGCAACAAGAGACGACAACAGTTTTGTATGTTTTTCGGCTGGATAGTTTTGCGTTGAGCGCCCAGGTCCTGGCCCTCACGGCCCTGTTGATCGTGATCCTTTCGGCTGAGGATTTCATCCGGAGTAACGTGCGTGAGCCGGCCTTCTTCTACGCGCTGCTATTGTTCACGACTCTGGCGGTCATGTTCCTGGGCGGCGCGGTTAATCTGGTGATGATTTTCCTGGCTTTTGATGCGGTCAGTCTCTTTTCGGCCTTGCTGGCCGGTTTTCTGCGGGATGATGAGCGCTCTGTTGAAGCGGCCTTCAAGTATTTCCTGTATGGAGCGGCCCTTTCGGCGGTGATGCTGTACGGAATGTCCTGGATTTACGGCATTTTCGGCACAACTGACCTGGTCGAAATCGGCAGCAAGTTTATGCAGATCGGACCCAATACCGAAGCAGCTTTCTATCCTTTGCTGATGGGTCCCCTGATCATGATCCTGGTCGGTCTGGCTTTTAAGGTGGCTGCTGTCCCGTTTCATCAGTGGGCACCGGACGCTTATGAGGGGGCGCCAACACCTGTGACCGCGTTCTTCTCGATTGCGCCGAAGGTTGCGGGCTTTGCCCTGTTGTTGCGCGTCACCGCTTTGCTCATTCCCGACTCACCGCTTTACGTCATTCCGGGGAACTGGCAGCGTTTGATCGTGGCCCTGGCCGCCTTGACCATGACGTTGGGCAATCTGGTGGGCCTGGTCCAGACTAACGTCAAGCGGCTGCTCGCCTATTCCAGCATCGCCCAGGCCGGGTATATGCTGGTGGGTGTTGCCGCCCTGGCCAGTCAGGTGGCCGAGCCAGCTGAGCGGGCCATTACGGCGGTTTTGCTCTACCTCCTGGTTTATGGCGTGACTAACCTGGGCGTCTTTGCGGTGGTGATTCTGGTCGGCAATCAACAAGGCTCGTACGAGATTGGGGATTTCGCCGGCCTGCATAAACGTTCCCCTCTGGCCGCTTTCGTTCTGGCGCTGGGCCTGATTTCGTTGGCGGGCATCCCGCCGACGGCGGGCTTCATTGGCAAATTGTGGCTGTTTGCGGCGGCCATCCAGGCCAATCTGCTCTGGCTGGCTGTCCTGGGGGTGTTGAACAGCGTCATCTCCCTGGGCTACTACTGGAAATTAATCCGGGCTGCGTATTTGCAGTCGGGCATGGAGGTGCCCTTACCGCTGAGCGGATGGCTTAAGGCTACGTTGATTCTGACCAGCGTATTAATCTTGTTGTTGGGCGTCTTACCCGGTCTGGTTCTGCCCGCGTTGGAAACCGCCGGGCGCATCTTGTGGGGCAGTTGAATTTTGCCGGAAACAGATTATAAGTATCGTGTTTTCAGCTAAAATTCTGGGGAATGTTCATGGAGCCTTCTTCAAAGAAAAGTCAGTGGAGTGAAGCCACCTGGGTCCTGGCTATAGGTGGGCAGGCCGGTCTGATGTTGGCCTGCCCGGTGTTGGGAGCCCTGGCTTTGGGTTACCTTGTAGATCGTCAGCTCGGTACGCTCCCCTGGATTACGTTGCTTCTCACGTTTATCGGTATGGTGGTAGGACCGATCATGGTTTATCGGTGGGTGGTGCGCGTGGTTAAAGCGCATGTTGACCAACCTCACACGCGGGAGTAAAAGCATGAAGCCAAAAAAGCGTAAGCTTTCTTTATGGGCAATCATTCTGCTTTCGGCGGCTATTTTGGGCCTGTGTGTCCTGGGGGTGGCCTGGCCGCAAAAAGAGTCGGGTACTTTGCTGGGAGTCACGGTTCCTGGAAAGGTTTTGCCGGAGATCAGCATGGCCCCGGAGCGTTTACCGTGGGAAGTTCCTTTTATCGGAGAATTGCCTAACACGTTCCCCGCAACCTGGCTGACCATGCTGGTTTTGATTGGTCTGGGCCTGGCCTATCGGCGTGGCGTGGCTCAGGCTGAGAAAACCGGCGAGAGCAATAAACTTGTCTTGATTGTGGATGGCCTGGTCGAGACGCTTCTGGGCTTTGTTGAATCCGTAGTGGGTACAGAAAAAGCCCGGGTGTTCTTCCCGCTCTTTGCCACTTTCTTTTCATTCATCCTCGTCAACAACTGGTTGGGCCTTTTGCCGGGGTTTGGAACGGTGGGCGTGTGGGCGGAACACCATGGCGAAAAAGTACTGGTACCGCTGTTCCGCTCGGCCAATGCCGATTTGAGTACCACCCTGGCCCTGGGTCTCATCACCATGGTGGGGGTGCAGTACTTCGGGTTCCGCTTCCAGGGATGGCACTATCTGCGCAAATTCATCAACTTCCAGGCGCCTTCGGATGTCCGCGGTGCTCTGCGCCCGGTCTTGATGATTGCTAACGGTTTCGTGGGGATTCTGGAACTGGTCAGCGAAATCATCAAGATTTTCTCGTTTGCCTTCCGTTTGTTTGGCAATATTTTTGCGGGCGAGGTATTGCTGGTTGTGGTCACTTTCCTGGCCGCCTTTGTGGTCGTCCTGCCTTTTATGGGGCTGGAGTTGTTTGTCGGGTTAATCCAGGCGGTGGTTTTTTCCATGCTCTCGCTGATCTTTTATGCCATGGCTACCGAGGGCCATGGCGGCGAGGACCATGGCGAAGCTCATCACGCCTGAAAATATCAAATTACCTTTCTTTTTTAAGGAGGAACGATGGACTACACGGCTGCTACTCAGTTTGCTGCGGCGCTGGCGATTGGATTGGGGGCTTTGGGCCCGGCTTTGGCCATTGGTATGCTGGCCAGTAAAGCCATGGAATCAATCGGGCGTAACCCCGAATCCGCAGGCAGTATCCTTACCAACATGATTCTGGCCATCGCCTTTGCGGAAGCCATCGCTATTTATGCTTTGGTGGTAGCTCTTGCCATTAAGTTCGTGCCCGTAACGCCCATTGTTACCCATTAAGGAGGCGCAGCGTGGACGCTTTAGGTAGCCTGGGAATTTTCCCGGCCAATTTAACGGCCCAGATTCTGAATTTTCTGGCCCTTTTCGCCCTGTTGAGCCTTTTGTTGTGGAAGCCGGCTCTGCGTCGCATTGAGGCCCGTCGCGCCGCCGAGCGCGATTTGAAGCTCAATCAGGTGCGCGCAGCCGAGGCCCTGGCCAATGCCGATCGCGAACGTGAGCGGATCATCAATGAGGCAAAGGAAGAAGCCCGGCGCATTCTGGCTGGGGCCTCGCGGGAAGCGCAGCAATTGCGCGAAGAAATCCTCGAACAGGCCCGCAACGACGCGCGTAAGCTTCTGGATGAGGCCCGCGAGGATGCCCAACGCGAAAAAGAACGCCTCCTGGCGCGCAATCGCGGGGAAATCGCCAGCCTGGCTATTGCTGCCGCTCAACACCTTCTGGGCGAGGCGTTGGATGAAAAGCGGCAGCGAGCTCTGGTGGAAAGCTTTTTCAGCGGGATTAGCGGGGATGAACTACCTATCCTTCAGGAAGTCCGGCCCTTAGCTTCCGATGAAAGTGTCAAGGCGATCATCACCAGCGCTATCCCCTTGAGCGAGGAAGAGCAGGCCACCATCCGTAGCGAGCTGGCCCGGCGTCTGGGGCGGGAGGTCGAGGCTGAATATCGGGTGGATCCTTCTCTGTTGGGCGGGCTGGTCCTCAATCTGGGAACTTATGTCGTGGATGGAAGTGTGGCCGGAAAACTGGAACAGTTGCGTCGTGTGATGAATTAGGCCATCTCTGTGCGAGCATTAGCCTCCCTGATGGCGTGCCGCAGGGAGGCTTTTGACTGGGAGGCGAGCGTGCTCTTAAAGACTTTATTTCAGGCTTTGCCCTATTCCTTTCCACCGGACCTGGCGGAGCTGGATATTGCTGGCATTACTGACGACTCGCGCCGGGTCCGTCCGGGCTGGATTTTTGTGGCTATACCCGGTGTCAACCGGGATGGTCACGCTTATCTCCCCCAGGCCGCGCAGGCCGGGGCGGCCTTGCTGATCGGTGAACGGGAGCCGGAAGCCCTGACCTTACCCGCTGGAACACCCTATCTTCAGGTACGGGATAGCCGAGAGGCTCTGGCCTGGCTCCACGCTGCCTGGTGCAATTTCCCGGCGCGCCAGATGACCCTCATCGGTGTAACCGGAACCGACGGTAAAACGACCACAACGAACCTGATTTACCAGATCCTGAAAGCGGCGGGTTTACGTGCGGGCATGATCAGCACGGTCAATGCCCAGATCGGCGATGAGAGTTACGATACCGGTCTGCATACCACCACGCCGCCGGCCCCTGATGTCCAGGCTTATCTGGCCCAGATGGTCGCGGCCCAAACCAGCCATGCGGTGCTGGAGGCGACGTCCCACGGCCTGGCCCAGCATCGCCTGACCGGCTGTGATTTTGACGTAGCCGTTGTGACCAACATCACTCACGAGCATCTGGACTATCACGGAACCTGGGAAGCCTATCGCGACGCCAAAGCTCTGCTGTTTCGCAATCTGGGAACCAGCGTACGCAAGCCGGGTGTGCCTAAAGTAGCGGTTTTAAACGCGGATGATGAGGGCTCCTACGCCTTTTTGCGCGCCATTCCAGTCGAACAGCGCTATGCTTACGGGGTAAAGGATAGGAGCGCGGATGTTATCGCGGAGCGTATCGAACATACGCCCCAGGGGCTGCGTTTCGTGGCGCATTCGCCCTGGGGGACGCTGCAGCTCTCTTCCCGATTAATCGGCGCCTATAACGTGAGCAACATCCTGGCTGCGGCAACAGCGACCCTGGCTTTGGGCATAGCGCCGCAGGCGGTGGAAACGGGCGTGGCGGCCTTAACCGGAGTCCCCGGACGTATGGAGTTGATTGACGCGGGCCAGCCCTTTATCGCTATCGTGGATTTTGCCCATACACCCAACGCCTTGCAGCGGGCCCTGGAGACCGCGCGCGAGATTGTGCCGCCTGGAGGACGGGTCATTGTGACCTTTGGTAGTGCCGGGCTGCGGGATCGGGCCAAGCGGCGTTTGATGGGGGCGGTAGCAGCGCGCCTAGCCGATCTGACCGTCATCACGGCTGAGGATCCGCGTACCGAATCCCTGGACGCCATTATGGCGGAAACCGCGGATGAAATAACCCGTGCCGGCAAGGTGGAGGGGCGCGACTTCTGGCGCGTCGCGGATCGCGGCGAGGCCATCCGCAAAGCGGTAGAACTGGCACGTCCCGGCGACATCATCCTGGCCTGTGGCAAAGGACACGAGCAAAGCATGTGCTTTGGGGAAATCGAATATCCCTGGGATGACCGGGAAGCCATGCGCCGCGCCTTGCATGGCGCAACCCTGGATACTTTACCTACAGCCGGAAAAGCGTGAGCGCCTGAGCCGGGAATCAACGCGCGGGCTGCTTTTGAAGGAGGTTGGTTTATAGTGTGCCTGGGCTAACACAGGGCGAAACTTGAGCCGGGTTTCTAATCAACATGCCCTTTTTAAATACCCACAAAGCCCACCGGCGGTAAAAACGGCAGCCGGTGGGCTTTGCATGTAAAAGCTCCAGTACCCCCGGCAGGACTCGAACCTGCAACCCTCTGATCCGAAGTCAGATGCTCTATCCATTGAGCCACGGGGGCTTACAGAAAAAGCCGGACTTGATCAAGCCCGGCCTTCTTGGGGTGGGTGATGGGGCTCGAACCCACACTCTCCTGAGCCACAGTCAGGTGCCTTAGCCATTAGGCCACACCCACCAAGCGACATATATTGTAACACAACCTCGGAAAAGCGCAAGTTTTACGCCGCCGTGGAAACGGCGGCGTAATCAGATTGGTACACACTTACCCTTGCGCAGGTACCTCTTCGATGTTGATGGACACATCCGTGTCACCCGGTTGGGCCTGACCCTTGCGCATCTTGGAGACGGCGCTTTGTGCCTGTTCCTGAGCTTCTTCCATCAATTTTTTGGCGCGCTCTTGCAACTCATTGGCGCGTTCCTCCAGCTCGGCTGCCCGTTTGCGCAGTTCCTCGGCAGCTTTTTCCAGGCGCTCCTTGGCCTGAGCGGATGTTTCATCCGCAAGCCGAGTGGCCTGATCGCGCAATTCGATGCTTTTTTGCTGAATTTGGGCGCGAGTTTCTTCACCGGTTTGCGGTGCAAACAGCAAGGCTGCCGCTGCTCCTACTATCCCTCCGGCGAAGAGACCGGCCAGAAAAGCTGCGAAGCTGTTATCACGATTGGACATAGGTGGACCTCCTTCATTTGACTAAGGATGAATGTACGACCGGCTTAAGCTCAAGGTCTGGAGCGTGTACCGCGCACAATAGTTACCAGGTCGCTCAGAACGCGCTGAACTCCGGCGCTGAAACTGGCGGCTTTGATGACCGGTTGGGTCACGTGTTCGCTCACGAAGGCGCTAGTGCCGCGCAGGGTATTCGCCGTTTCGTTGAGGGACTTGAGTAGCGGTTGGGTTTCGTCCCGCAACATTTGGATCAGGGATTGGAGTTGAAAGAGCAGCACAATCAGTGTGATCTCGACCAGGATGCTACCGAGCGCTATGAAAATGATAGCGATATCGCGAAACACCGCCGTCGCAGCCGGATGCCCGGCCATCAGGACGATGGCCCCGATGAGTACAATCAAAAACACGACGCCACCGAGGATGAGCAACACCTGGACGCGCTTCATTTGGGCATCATCAACGGATGGGGAGGAATCTGGCTTGGTTTGAACTGGAACTTGTGATTCGGCTTCCATCGCTCTCACTCCTTGATTGATGCACATATTATAGCATGATTGGTTGGGAATAGCAAAAAGTCAATCCTGAATGTCGGTTGGCCTGCCCGGATTGTTGCATGCACCTTTTGCCCTCATGGGCCAGGCTGATTGACAATCACCCAAATTGCGTTACAATAGCTCCGCGTGTGGGCCGCAGTCGCGGCCCATTTACATGTCATCAGTCCAGCCTTCTGGCGGCAGGAATTGTGAACGGAGGAATAAACGAGGCATGGAACAGGTAGAACTTAATGCGACTTTACGGCAGGTTTCAGGCAAGAAGGTTAAGCAGCTTCGTGCCGAGGGGACCATTCCCGGTGTGTTGTATGGGAAACTTTTGGCTGAGCCTCTGGCTTTGCAGTTCAATCAGCGTGAGGTGGAACTGGCGGCACAGAAGGCGGGGTTGAGCACGTTGGTGCGCGTCAATGTGGCTGGTGGCAACAGCTACCCGGCGCTCTTCCGCGAAGTGCAGATCCATCCTGTACGCCGCACCATTCGTCACGTTGATTTGTTGGCGATTGACCTGAATGAGGCGATCCGCGTGCCGGTGCCTCTGGTTCTGAAGGGCGAAGCTCCGGCGGAGAAGCTCGGCGCTCTGGTTTCTCAGGTTTTGGATGAAGTCGAAATCGAATGTCTGCCCGCGGACCTGGTCTCCGCGATTGAAGTGGACGTGACCGGCCTGACCGAGGTTGGCCAGCGCATTACTCTTGGTGATCTGGCTCTGCCCGCGGGCCTGAAGCTCCTCGCCGATCCGGAGGAAATTGTCGTTATTGTTGAGTCCGTGAGCGAGGAAGAGGTCTCGTCCGAAGCTCCGGAAGCGCGCGAAGTGGAAGTCGTCCGCAAGCCGAAGAAGGAAGAAGTCGAAGACTGACTTTGATGGGATCAGCATTACAAAGCCGCCCCTGTCTTGGTGCAGGGGCGGCTTTGTGATGTATGGCTTATCAGCGTCCGAGCGCGCGTAACAGCGTGTCCGGCTCGTTGGTGATGATCCCATCAATTCCCCAGCGTGCCAGCTCGCGCGCGCGTTCCGGATCGTCCAGCGTCCAGGTGTAGACGCGCAATCCGCGCGCATGGGCGGCCTGGATGAAATCGGCGCTTAGCAGGGTGTGATGCGGATGCAGCGCCGCATGAGGGGTAAAGGGCGTGATCAGGCGGCGTAACAGGGGTGGGGGATAGGTCTCGTCGTAAAGCAGGCCGCACGGCACTTTGGGGGTCAGGGGCTGAATACGCCGCAACGCCAACGGATTGAAGGACGAAAACCAGACGCGCCCCTCCGCTCCCAGCCGTTGGACCAGCGCGGCCACGGTCCGTTCCAAAGCCCCCTGGATCAGACTTTCGGATTTCAGTTCAATGTTGACGATGAAAGTGTTCGGCAGGCTGGTCAGTACCTCTTCCAGGGTGGGGATGCGCTCCCCTTCCCCGGCGTCGAGCGCCTTCAACTCGGCCAGCGTCAGGTCCGCGACCGCGCCGTGTCCGTTGGTGTGCGCATCTACGTGCGCATCGTGAATGATGACCGGGACGCCATCTCGACTCAGGTGCACATCCAGTTCTACACCATCCGCGCCCTGCTCCAGGGCCAGGTGGAAAGCCTTGAGCGTATTTTGGGGGGCGGCGTGACTGGCGCCGCGGTGACCCAAAATCAAAGGCCGATGACGGGTAAACCAGCTTTCAGGAAATGCAGGCATAAGCTCCTCACAATTCGACGAAGTACGATGCCGCAGCGCGGTCAATCAGCTCTTTGCTGAGCACCGGTTGTACATTCAAAAATCGGGCGATGTCAATAATCTGATCCAGTAAATCGCGCGGATGACAGGCGCGAGGCTGGCGGCGCGCCTTGATGTAGTGCTCCTGAATCAGGTAGGCCAGGGCGCGATCATCAAGGGGAATGTTACGGGCCTTACACATTCGCGCAAAGATCTCGCGATACTCATCCCAGGTGGGGTCATGGACCTCAATCTTATGGCGAATACGCCGCAGGAAAGCCTCATCCACCAGGTCCTTCGGCTCCAGGTTGGTGGAAAAGACAATCAAGACCTCGAAAGGAATTTCGAATTTGCGTCCGGTGTGCAATGTGAGAAAGTCAATCCGCTTTTCCAACGGCACAATCCAGCGGTTCAATAAATCGCGCGGACGCACTTGTTGTCGGCCAAAGTCGTCAATCAGGAAGATGCCGCAGTTGGCTTTCATTTGATAGGGGGCCTCGTAGAACTTGCTGTTGTAGTCATAGACCAGGTCGAGGGTTTCCAGCGTCAACTCGCCGCCCACGATAATGAAAGGCCGGCGAATGCGCACCCAGCGTGGGTCGGTGGTGCGCGCCGCAGTGGTTGTTTTATCATCTACCCGCACATGGTTCACATTGTCGAACAGTTTGATGACCTGCCCACTCACTTCGACGGCGTAGGGGATGTACACATCTCCTTCCATCAGCAGCGAGCCAATCGCTTCGGCGATGCTGGTTTTACCATTACCAGGATTGCCGAAGAGGAAAATCGAACGTCCCGAATTCACCGCCGGGCCGATCTGTTCAAAAGTAGCTTGATTCAGCACCAGATGGGCCGTAGCCTGGCGCAGTTGACGTTGGTGGACAGTGACATCGCGCAGTCCCTGTGCGCGGACCGAAGTATTATAAGCATCCAGTGGAACCGGAGCCGGGCCAGCGTACTCACTGCGTTCCAAGGCGTCGCGGGCCATATCCCGGCCCTTGGTGGTCAGAATGTATTCGTAGTTCGCTTCCGAAAGCCCGCCCATGCCTCCGCTAGTGCCGCGTACTTCGCACAGCCTTTCACGTTTGAGAAACTCCAGCACCTGATCCACGATGCCGGCAAAGGGCAGTGCCATGCGTTCGGCCAGATCGCGCCCGGAAAGGTAACTTTCAAAGTACAAAATTTTCAAGGCCAGGTCGGTCAAAAAACCAATGTTGAGGCCGGTCTCTTTGACATTCCGTGGTGCGGGTGGAATAAAGCCTTTTTGTACGGGTGATGCCTGGGCCATGGTTTCCTCCTTAAACACTTTAAGGATTTAGGACATCTGAATTGACGATTTCTATCCAGGCTGACGGCGTCATGCCCTGGATGGTGTGCTCTTCCAGCTCCCGGATCGATGCGGGTGGGGCCAGGAAATAGCCGGAGAAATCGGCGCGCAGCGTATAGTGCAGTTCATACACCCCTGGAACGAGTAGTGGCGCATAAAACTGCACCTGATTCTCCTGGAAAGCCGGGACAAATGCTGGACTCCCGGTGCTGGATTCAGAGCTCCGGTACAGACTCAGACCGGCAGGGTAGGGATCCGTAACCAGGACCTGAGTGCGGGTAGTCGGCACAGTGAGTTCCAGCCGTATTTCGACCGTGGCTCCAGGTGTCAGCGTGTTCAAGGGCTGACACAGCTCATGGCTGCCCGTTTGGGGCCGGCAATACCTGCGTTTTAATCGAAGGCTATTGTTTTGGTAAGCGGACGGGGATGGCAGGATCAGGTACATGCTATAGTACATCGGCCCTGTCCCCGTTGAGCGGCTCAACGCCACGTGTTGGGTCTCGCCTGGACGTAATGCGGATAGGGGTATGTCCTGCGAGAAGGAATTACCGGTCAGTTCCTGGTTATTGAGAAGCAGGCGCCATGCTCCCTGGGTGGGTTGCTCCGTAGCCGGATGGGCGTCCAGGTACCGTCGGGCGGCGAACAAGCCCAGGGCCTGCGCCCGCGGCGAAAGGGTGGGATCCAGCAGATCAGTCGGCAGTTCGGCCGTTGGCTGTAGGGTCACCAGGGCCAGCGTGGCGGCCGCGCGGCTCCATTGGACCGCGCCGGATTGAACCGCGGTGGTATCCGTATCTTCAAAGGCCTGCGTCAACCCATCCAGCAAGGATTTAAGGCGCGTATCAGCCGGGTCAATGTTCCACAATGCCAGAGCCAGGTAGGCCTGGCCCGTTACCCCCAGGGTCTTTCGACAGGTATACAGGAATTGCGGGGCTTCATTGGACCATGAGGTGCGCGCCGTAACCAGGGCCAGGAGAGCCAGCGCCTCATGGGGGCCACAGCTTTTTGTCTCGCGGATGGCCTGATCCAGACGCCGCGAGACATAGGCCAGCCCTTTTTGTAAGACTTGTTCATCAACGGCGTAGCCGGCGTTGCGCATTTCGGCCAATACCCAGGTCATCAGCGCGCTTTCTTTCAGGCTGCTTTCGGTTGTCTGGGGCCAAAAGCTCCAGCCGCCATCGGCATGTTGATAGGGGTACACGCTTTCGATGTCCTGCGGTGTGGCTGTGTGGGTGCTGAACCGGGCCAATAGGCGCAGCGCCATGGCTTCGGTGTCAGCGTCGTTCAGGTCGGGGCGGGCATGTGCCAGCCAGTCGGCCAGGGTTGGGTAGGCCTCAAGGCGCAGTGTGGTCGCCGGATCGGGCTGATTGGGAACATAGAAGCTTGCCCGTAGCGTGCTGTTTTCGTCTATTTTGCCGGCCAGGGGGGGGTAGGCGATAAGATTAGGATAGCGAACGGTCAGGGTGCGCGTGATGGAGGTGACAGCCCCCGTGTCGGTGCGCGCCTCAAAGCGCAGGTCCAGGTTTTCTTTGCGGGTGGGGGCTACCTTCAACGTCCAGGTGTACACCCGACTGTCCTGGGGGGCCAGGGTCTGAGAGGCAGGGTTGGACGTGAGGAGCTGTGCTCCTTCAACACTGAGGGTCACCGTGGGCGTGACCGGGGCAGGGGCCAGATTGTCCAGTCGCAGGCCCAGGGTGATGGTGTCCCCGGCGCTCAACGTGGTCGGAAGTTGGGGGGTGAGCGCCAGAGACTGCTGAACCGTGATCAGGTGTTGGGCCTCACCCATGGCCATGGTCCCGGCTGCTGCCCAGGCCTGAATCTCCCAGGAGGCTGAGCGGTAAGGGAGGTGGAAATCCACTTCAACTTCACCGGAAGCGTCTGTGCTGAGTTCGGGTTGCCACAGAAGCAGGGCCTGGTCCGGATGGAAACCCTGGTACGGTTCCTGAGATGGGGTCAGGCCCTCGCCCTGGTGCGTAGAAATCTGGAGCCAGCTCGCGGCGCGTTTCGCGTCCAGATTCTGCAACAAGGGAACCCAGCGTTCCATCAGTACCTGCAGTGTATCGCCACCGATCAGGCGCAGGGGATGCTGATAGAAAGTGGCCAGTAGACCGGGTTGGAGACCCGCTTCCGGCGAGCGTTCGCGAATGGCCAGGATGATATGTGCTCCCGCAACGGCTTTATCCCCGGCATCGCTCACACGCACCTTGAGTTTGACCGCGTCGCCAGGGCTGTAAGCCGGACGATCGGTTTCCAGTTTAAGATTGAGGGTCTGCAACACCGGCTCGATCAGAAGCTGGACATAGCCTGTTTTCACCTGGGGATTGTTCCCCGGATAGATGACTGTGAAAGCCACGTAGACGTGAGGCACAAATTCCTGGGAAATCGGCAGGCTGATGATGGGTGTAGTTTCGTTGAAATCGTAAAAGCGGCGCAGGATGACCCCGTCCCGCATCACCGTCATTAAGACACGACAGGGATCAGCGGAGGGCAGGGGCAGGAGGATGCGCGCATTTTCCCCGGCCCGGTAACGTGCCTTATCCGTGATGGGTACAATTTGCGCTGCTCCCTGACGCCAGCTTGTCGGTTGGTTCCCAGCGACGGCCAGGGGTAGTTCGCGCGTCACCTGGCCGCTGACGCGCACCAGGTAATCCCCGGCTGCGGGCGGTATCAAGGTGACGCTGCTCCAGTCTTCCGCCGTTGTGACGGCGACTTGTTGTATCTCAACTTCTTCCGCCTGCCACTCGGCACTCAGCCCTGGGGTGAGGTCGGAGGGCGCCTGCCAGAGGCGTTGGATCAGGGTTACGGTGAGAACTTCTCCCGCAACCGGTTTGCCTTCCCGGTCCACGGCCCGCACGGCCACGTTTACCGCCTGGCGCATGGCTGTAACGGAGGAGGCCAGGCGGAGTTCGGGATAGAGGCTGGCTGGATGAACGGTGATCAGGCGTTCCCGAACGTAGGTCTGGCCTTGGACGGGGTTTAGCGTTACCCTAAGCAGCCACGTCTCCGGCGTCTGGGGCCATGTCGCGGGGCGCGGCAGGGTAAAGCTGGCCCGGCCCAGGGCATCCAACGTCAAGGGCGCTGAAGCGAGAAGCGTGTTGTCGCGCCAGACTTCCCAAAGGCCGGTAGCCTGGGTGAGGGGAAGGCCCGTCGAAGTAGCGGCGAGTACCGTTATGGTGACTGGTATGTAAAGCGGCAATTCTGGTTGGGGCAGGAGGATATCCAGGCTTAAGGGGTCTTGTTGCGCTGTCGCGAGGATGCGCACAGTACTTTCCCAGTGTGCCAGGGCGTCAGGGCGGGTGAGGCTCAGTTGATACAGACCCGGACTCAGGTTGTAGGGCAGGGTTACGTCAGCGCTGAAGAAACCCTGGTCGTTGAGGATGATGGTGTTGCTGTAAACAATGGTGTGCTGCGGATCCTCAAGGACAACGCCCAGACGCCTGGAGCCTGAGGGATACTCGTACAAGACGCCATTACGCTGGCGGACCATGCCGGCCAGGTGGATAGTTTCCAATGGATAATAGGCCTGTCTGTCAGTGATGCCCCAGATGACCTCGGTGGGGAAGCGGTCGTATTGGGCCGACAGGGCAAAATCCCAGGGGGCTGTGTACTGATGCCAGGACGTGGCAACCAGCCCGAATCCAGGGGCGCCCGGCTCGCCGGTGACGACGAACAGGGGGGAATAGATTTCGGCGCGTGGCTCAAATCGGAGCTGGACCAGGCCCTCGGCGTTGGATGTGCCCGCGGCGAGCAGCACACCCCGTTCCAACAAGCGCACCTGGACGCCGGTGATGGGGGTGGTGCTGCGCAAGTCGCTCACCCAGACCTGGGCCTCTTCCCGCCCAAGCTGGACGTTGAGATGGCGATCAACGACGGCCAGACGGATCTGGCGCAGGTCATTGGTGGCGGGGTCAGTCCATTGCAGCCGGTAATAGCCAGAGCGCAGCGGATTGCCGCGCATCACATCAATGGTGACCACTTGTAGAGTATCGGCAGGCAGGGTAAAACGTTCCACCCAATCGCGCAGGGGGTTGCCACTGACCGGAGCATCGGTCATGAAGGTCTGTTCGTCCACACGGTAAAGCTGAAAATCCATGCGTGTGACGTTGCGGGCCAGGAAACTCAGACGCGCTACGGCAGCCGCATCAATGACCAGGGTTTTGTCAGAGATTGCTGGCTCAAAGCGGGCATCCAGGCCGGCGGTGGTGAAGCAGGTTTCAGTTTTCTGTTGCAGCTCCTGATCGTAACGATCGCGCAAGCCGGCGGGGAAGGTGACGCAGTAAGTCGTGCGCGGCGCCCGTTCCCAGGTCAGGGCCAGACTGTCACCCTGAAGATGCATTTGCAGGTTCTGTGCTGTAGGAGAAACGATCACTCCGGCGCGCAGAGTGGCCTCATCCCAGCTACCCTGGAGGGCGAAACGTGCTGAGCTTTGGAGGGGGACATCCCTGGTCCCGTTGGGGGGATAAACTACATTGACGGCGGCGGCGGAGACGGTGTTGAAACTCCACGCCTGTTCACGGATCAGGGGGGCCGTGGTGATGGCGCGGGCGCGCTGGGTCAGGCGTGAGGTGTAGCGTGTGGCCAGCCGCAAGGGGCGGAGCGGCGTAAAGGTCAAGGCGGTACGGTCCTCGTTCCAGGTCAGGGTGCCGGGCACGCTGGCCCCATCCTGAGAGGTCAGGCTGAAGGCCTCCGCTGTACTTTTGGGATCCATGGGGTTGTTGAACACGATGCGTAGCCGGGTTTCGGGGGAAAGCTCCGCTGTTTGTTGATCGAGGGGCTCGACGCGGACCACTTCCACCTGGGCTGTGGTGAAACCTGACGTGTGGTCAACCGTGATGCGGTTACCGTTGAGGGCCTGGATTGCGCCGCGAAGTGTGATGCGGTAACGAGTCCCCGCATTCCACCCTGGATAAGCCATAAACTGATACAGGGCTGGGCTCAACCACATGCCCCGGGTGAGTACAGGGGGATCAACGCTAACAGGCAGGGTCGGGCACTCATTGCGGTTGCCAGCTGTTTGCCCGATGCAGCTTTCCGGCACAATCGCTTGATTGAAGCTAATCCGAACAGGGCTATCTACGCGCAATCCGCTGGCTCCGTCCTGGGGCAGGATTTGGGCCACCTGTAAAGGAGCGACAGTGGAAAAACTGAAGTCCAGGGGGCGTAACAGGGTCGCTCCTTCCAGGGAACGCGCGCTTTCCTTCAGGTGCACGCGATAAGTGGTGGCTTCTTGTAAAGCCGTCCGTGGACGGAAAACCATCGTTCGCACATCCGGCCAGAGAAACGTACCGCTCAGGTCGGGCTCGATACTCAAGGCGGCTTCTGTCCGCCTGCGGTCCATGGGCTGGTCGAAGCGGATCGTGATGCTGGTGTCAACGGTGGCTTCCTGTCCCTGGGTCGGCTGAACATCAACCACCGTCGGCGGCCACAGCTCTCCCGCTGTAGCGGTTGGTGTAGGGTTGGCGGATGGAATGCAGGCAGATAAAACCCACACGATAAGCATCAACCAGGACAAGAGCTTCGTACGTCGCATAAAGCCCCCACATTTCGTTAGAATGCACTTACACAATCATAGCATGAAAGACGCGGAAGGCAAAAAAATTGGGCATGCTCAGCTCTCAATATACGTGGATGTCGGGAGCGCGGACCTCCCGTTCGCATATGTTGGCATCCGGGATGGATGCCAACAGGGGCAAGCGGGGAAGTTAACCGTGGGGTTTGCTCCATTCCATCTTCTCTCCGCCTCCTGAGAAGGGCGGAGCTGGAGGCCATGCGGTCAAGTGCAAGATTTGCCCTGATAAAGCTGCCTCCTCACCTCTCCAATTGAAGGGCGATACCACTAAAAGGCGGGGCGAAGCTATGGCTTCGCCCCGCCTGTCAGGCTATCCTGCCGGTTTTAGGGTTGGGCGTTGCGCAACATGAGCGGCAGGAAGAGGCGACGCAGCTCCTGGATAAAGGTCGCCGTGATCGTCTTGTTCTCCGTCAGGGTAAGGACGAGCGGGTTGTCGGTGCTGGTGATCGCGCCGCTCCAGCCCGCAAAAGTCCAGCCCGAAGCGGGTACTGCCGTCAGGGTGACGACCTGACCGGACATATAGGCTGGCAGGTCCGGGCTTACGGTCACCGTGCCCTGACCGACGGCGTTGACCGTGAGCGTGACGCTTGACGCCACAATCCGAACGTCATCGGCGATGCCCGGATGCATCTTGTAGTTGCGGATGCGGATACGCGGACCAGCGCCATCTTCCGAGGCCAGGCCGGTGACTTCCACTACAGCGTGGAGCGGAATGTCATCCAGGGTACCGTTGTAGCCATCGAGGAAGGCGCGGACCGGGCCGGAGCCATCGTCCACGATGATGCTTTCGGTACCCGTCATCACCACCACACCCGTCACGCGCACCAGCCAGCCCTGGTACGCCTCACTGGCGGCCTGGGCTGTCGTGAGGACGCGCGGCTGAGGTTCGCCGCTGGGTGGCTCCAACACCTGAACCTGTTCGGCTTCGAAGAACTCGATTTCCGTGTCGCCCTGGTAGATGCCCACCGTACCGACAACGCGCACCTTCGCACCACGCTGATAATTCGCGGCGTAGATGTCGCCCGCCGGCGCATGCACCGTGATGCCACCAGTCTCATCCTGGACGTAGAGCACGTTGAAGAATTCGCCATAAGCGGCAGTGATCGTGCCTTCGACCCAGACCAGGCGGTTGAGGTTGTCGGGCGTGTTGTTGAGCCCGGCATCGGCGCGGGCCTCGGCGATGGTCATCTTCTGCAGCGGGGTGCCGAGCAGCCACATGGTGACTTCCAGGTTGAACAGCTCGTTTTGCTTGCCATCTCCGGCGGTGTAGGCGAAGACGTTGAAGGGATCGTTGGAATCGCCGTAGAAGAAGAGCCGCCCCGCCGTGCCGGGGATGTCATAGGCCGCGCCTGCGGCCAACGGCGTTGTGGTGGGGTAGATGTAGGCATCACCACGTTGCGCCGGGTTGGTTTCCGCATCCACGTTGCTGGTGCGGTTAGGATAGCCGTAGGTCCCGCTACCGCTATCCAGGTCGCCGCGGGTGACCAGATAGCCGTCGCTGCCCAGATCGTATTGGGTGAGGGCGCTCTTGTTGCGGTCTACCAGCGAGCTATCGGACCAGGACTGGATCTTGGTGACATTCACGCCAATACCGGTTTGTTCTGCTGCCGGGAAGTCGTGCCAGAGCACACCCCAGGGGTAACCGTTGTTATCGTTGCCGTCGAGAACCTCATCATCATTAAAGCGCACCGGAATTTGCACCCCTACGCGCGTTTCAATGGCAGCGATGAGCTCATTCTGGCGGTCGGCCAGGTTATAGGCCCAGGGCACTTTGGCGTCGTAATCGGACATGCCGTTGAGCCACACGCTGCCGCCGGCGGCCACAAAATCCCCGATAGCGTTGATTTCGTCCTGGGTGAACTGGTCCGGCCCGTAGGCGTTGATGATGAGCAGTTTGACCGTTTCGGTGTTCAGGTCGGATGAGGTGATGGCATCGAGGTTGAAGAGCACGTTGTAACCGTGATCGGTCAGGTCCTGCACGAAGAGGCGCGCATCGCGCGGCCCGGCGCCGATGTTGTTGTGGCCGGCGTCAATCAGTACCAGCGGGACTTTCTCGTCTGTCGCTGTGCCGTACAGCTCGCGGCTATTGTCGCCGGGATAATCGCCCGCCGAAGCCCCGCTCAGCTCAGCCGTCAGGGTGATGGGGCCGGTGCTCGAAGGCTGCCAGGTGATGTTGGCCATCGCGTCGGGGCAGGGACCGTAAGTGCAGACGCCCAGGGTGACCGGGACCTGGCCAATGGTCTGGCCGTTAACGTAGAACGTGACCGTGACCGTCTCGGTAGTCTGGCCGCGATTGGTGATGCGGGCGGTGTAGAGCGTGGGGTTGTAGATGGTGGGCAGGGAGGGCTGCGCCTGCAGGTCGGTGATGGCGATGTTCACCGTGCCTTGCGTCCAGATGGGCGAGGAAACGATGCGGTCGCCATCGGCCTGGATGGCTTTGGCGTAGAAGTATTGCACACCCGGTGCGATGTCCAGCTCAGGCTCCCAGGTGAAGGTCGCGGCGTTGGGCATGAACTCCGCGGCTACCACGCCTTTGTTAGTGATGAGCTGGACTTTCGTGACAGTTTCGCCATCGGGATCGTTGCCGTACACCTCAAAGGCGATGTGCCCGGTATTGGGGATTTCGGAGCCCATCCAGGCGCCATTGGCCTTCATCCAGAAGGCAAAATTCTTGTCCTCGGTGGCAAAAGTCCGGCGCGCGCGCAGCGCCTCCAACAGCGCCTCTTTCGTCAGCTCCGGCATGACCACGCCCGTGCGGTGATCGGTGTTGAAGCCCCAGTTGGGCGAGTGGGTGTCGGCGTTGTTGGTCGCGCTCAGCTTCCAGCCGTAATCCAACGAGCGGATGTATTCTTCCTCGGAGAAGACGTAAGACGTGCCCGAGCCGTTGCCGACTTCCTCCAGGCGCGCGATGTCGGCGATTTCGGGATGGTACTGCCAGTCGTTGAAGTTAATCCAGCCGGGGTGATTGAACTGCATCACCGTGCCGGCGCTATCGAGCGCCTGGGTGCCGGTAATCTCCACCCAGTGATAGAAGCCCTCCACGGTTACGCCGCGTTCCAGGTTAGGGGTGTAGTCGCAGAAGGTGCAGCCGGGGACGTTGGTGCGCACAGCGTGGCGGGTGGTGTTGTAGACGTTGATGTGGCCTTCGGCGCCCTGGGTATACTCAAAGCCGCGCAGGGCTACAAACTGGCCGGGGATGGTGGCCGCATTCACCGCGTCGAGCAGGCTTTGCCATTCGGCATCGTCAATGGCATAGGAGTGATCGGTGAGCGCCATGAAGTCCATGTCCGCGGCTTTCCCGCTGGCCAGGGCCTGATCCGGCGTTCCCGACCCGTCGGAGTAGGAGGTGTGGTTGTGGATGTCGCCGAAATACACATGCATCGGCGGTTCGGGCGCCGTGGTGAAGCTCCAGACCGCATCCGTGCCCAGCGGATTGCCCACGCGATCCGTGACATCAGCCTTGACCGTGACGGTGTAGGGTTGGAGCGGGAGCAGGCTGGCGCTGGGATCCAGGGTGGCTACGGTTTTAGCGCTGTTGAAAGTGATCACCGCAGGCACTTTGCCATAAGGCCCGGTGAGGTAGAAGCGTTCGGCGGTGAAGCTGGTCTCGGCCATGCTCTCGGAGAAGGTCACCACGACCGAAGCCGATAGTGGCACGGCGGTAGCTTCCGGAGCGGGGTAGCGTCCGACAACAGTGGGGGCCACCGTGTCCGCAGCGCCGGTCGTGAAGCTCCAAACGTAAGGCGCCTCCAGGGCGTTTCCAGAAAGATCCTGAATGTCTGTGGTTAACGTAGCCGTGTACCGCGTATGCGGCGCGAGGTAAGCGGCGGGCGTAAAGGTTGCGGTGCGCGTGTTCGCGTCGTAGGTCACTGTGCCGTTCACCGCTCCTGCCGGCCCTTCCAGCAGGAAACTCGTGCTGTTGACCGTGCTGGCCTTGAGCACCTCGTTGAAAGTGGCGCTGATCGGGTCGTAAGGGCTGACCTCCGTGGCGTCGGCTGGCGGGACAGTGCTCTCCACCTGCGGCGGGTTCGGGTCGTAGATCAGCACATCGGTCTGATAGCGGGGCATGACCTGAGCGCCGTTGTAGTTACCGCTGAAGCCGATGATGGTAAGCACGTCCCCGGTCTTGTAGTCGCGCATGTCAATGCGCGTGTCCTTATCCACAAAAATTTTGACCGCACCGCTGCCATCGTCGAGGTAGAAGCTCCAATCTGAAGCCCCTGGCGTGGGGGGATTGGTGGAGAAAGTTGCTATACCCGAAACGCGGATAAGCCAACCCTGGGTCGCGGCGACGGCGCCCGTACCTACAACCATCGGATCGGGCACCGGGGCGGTGCCGTGTTTGGAAATGCCCGTGAGCGGATCCATTTCCAGCAGCCCGTTGTAGAGTTTGAGCGTGCCGGTGACTTGCACAACATCGCCCAGAGCGATAGCGGGCAGGCTGGTGCTACCAGCGTAGATGTACATGCCGCCGGTATTATCCTGGATTACAAAGGCATTGTTGCGATAGACGCCCGTCGGAACCGTGACGGTACCGCGCAGGGTGCCGCTCCAGCCTGCGCCGGCGGCGCGGGCCTCGCCGATGGGCGTGATCGAAGTGCGTGTGGCAAAGCTCCAGGTGTAAGGCTCAGCCAGCGGATTCCCGGCCAGGTCCTGGATAGCGGTGCTCAACGTGGCCGTGTAGACGCCATCTAGCGCCAGGGCGTTCAACGGCGTGAAGGTGGCTTTGCGCGTGGCCTCATCATAGGTGACGGTACCGATAACCGCGCCTTCGGGTCCGATGAGCGTGAAACTGCTTGCATCCACACCCGTGACCGGTTCACTGAACGTGGCCCAGAGGCTGGTATCCAGTGCGACCTGAGTGGCCCCATCGGCGGGGAAGACCCCGGTCACCTCAGGTGCGGTGAGATCCACATACTCGGTGGTGAAGCTCCAGGTGTAAGCTGTAGCCAGCGGATTCCCGGCCAGGTCCTTGATGGCGGTGCTCAGAGTAGCCGTGTAGGTCGTGTTCGGAGTCAGAGCGCTGGCTGGCGTAAAGGTCATAGTCCAGGTGGCCGGATCGTAACTCGCGGTGCCGGCAACGGGTCCGCCTGGTCCTTCCAGGGTGAAAGCACCAGCTTCGGGCGCCTGCATCCCTTCATTGAAGGTGGCGCTGGGAGCAACCGTCATGGGCACGTCGGTGGCCCCTGGAGCTGGCATCACACTTACCACCTGGGGTGCGGTCGTGTCGGCGAAGATATCAGCCTGGAAACGGGGCATGAGCTGCGCGCCGTTGTAATTTCCGCTAAAGCCACGCACGGTCAGGACCGTGGGGCTGGTGTAGCCGCTCATATCAATGGCGGTGTCTTTATCCACAAAGACCGTCATCGGCCCAGTTCCGTCGTTGAGAGTGAAGCTCCAGTTGGCGGAACCGGCTGCGGGTGGGGCTGTGGTCCAGGTGGCCGTGCCGGTAGCTTCGACCAGCCAGCCCTGGGTGGTTCCGAGCGCGCCTGTTGTCGTGGGCCGGGGATCCGGGACTGCGCCAGAGCCGTGGACGGTCACGCCCTCCAGGGGATCCACCTCCAGCAGGCCGTTGAACAGCTTGAGCGTGCCGGTGACTTCCACCACATCACCTAACTGCATGGTGGGCAGGGTAGTAGACCCGGCGTAGACATACATGCCGCCCGTCTCATCCTGGATGACGAAGGTGTTGGCGGAATAGGTGCCGGGGCGCACGGTGACATGGCCCTGCAGGCGTCCGCGCCATCCCGCGCCGCGCGTCCGCGCCTCGCCAATGGGCAGCAACTCCAGCGGGGCTTCGACCAGGGTGGTGACCGGCAGGCCGGTGGTGCGCGTCGGCCAGTTTGCGGCGGCGATGCCGTAATCACTGTTGACCAGGGTTGTTGCCGTGGCCGGGGCTGTGACCTGCACGGTGCGCGTCACGGTTTCGCCATCGGCCATGTTGGGAATGGTCCACGTAACCACCTGGCCCTCGGCGCTACCACCATCGGAGATGCTCTGGATGGTTACCGAAACCGGCAAAGTGTCGGAAATCGTGACGGATGTGGCCACCTGATTCAACTGATTTGTGGCGACGATGGTGTAGGTAAAGCTGGCGCCGGTCTGGACTTTGGCCGGAGCGGATTTGTCAATCACCAGACGCGCTTCTCCGAGGGGCGTGCCGGTGACGGAAATGGCATCAATGCCGATCCACTCGTCACTGCCTCCTGCATTGGTCGTCATCCAGCGGATTTCGAGCATGGGTTGATTGTCCGCCGCGCCGGGCAGGGTCACCGTGACGGGGGTTTCCATGGTCAGGCTGGGGCCAGCGCTGGCATCGGCCACAAACGCTGCGGGGACGTTGGTGAAGTTGCCGGAATTGCCCACGCGATAATGCAGGGCTACCGGCTGGACGGCATTGTCGGCATTGTCATCCAGGTCGCGCAGAACATAAGCAACAGTGATGTCCTTGTAGCCGGTTGTGTTCAAGCGCAACAACAGGAAGGGGGCATCAGCCGTGCCGGATCCCTGGAAAGCGACCACAGGGTTGGCGAGTTCAAACTCGGCCAGGCCTCCACTACTGTTGGCATCCGGACTGGTTTGATTCGCCATCACATTGACCGGGGTGCTGGTGCCATCTGCCAGAACCGTCTGCGGATCCACACCGGTTGTTGAGGTCAAATTGTCTCCGCGGTGGCCGATCAGGCCCGCTACGCCCGACCAGTCATCGGTGGTGGTGATCAGGGACGTATCGCTCCAGTCCTGGTAGAAGGGCAGGGGCTGGTAGTTGACGTCCTGAGGCGCTGCCAGAGCCGCCCGGTCCTCTGGCGGTAAAAGCCGCTGGGCCGCCGTGGCAGGAGGCGCTACCAGGGGGATAATCAGGCCCAGCAGGGCAAAACAAGCCAACCAACGTTGCAAAACCATAGGGACCTCCTTGAAAGTCATATACCTGAAAAGTTTCTAAACGGTCTATAGGGCCAATGAACGCTGTAATTGCTGCTGTACCACCTCCTTGACACGTGTTAAAACTCAAGCGCAAGCCGTTTTCAGGGGGTAAACGTCAAACTTTTTGGCGGCTCATTCCGGCGACTCGTGTGAAGAAGCCGGGGACGAGCCTTCTTGCAGTTTATGCTCCAGCCGTTGTAAACGCCGTTGCAGCTCAGCCACCACATAGGGAGCAGCGCCGCCTGGACGGCGCCGGGCGCGCTCCAGAGCCTGCCGGGTCAACTGGTAGGCTTCGGGTAAGGTGCGGCTATGCCATTCATGGTATTTGGCCAGTTCGATCAGGGGATCCAGCGCCCAGGGGTCGCGCTCGGCCCAGGTCTGCCAGATAGTGCAGGCCTCGGACCAGGCGCCCCGGTGCTTGCACTCCGCGGCGAGTTCGCGCCATATCGGCGTGGCCACAGCTTCGGGTACCTCCTCCCGTTCCAGGGCACAAAGCCAGGCCCGACGGGCTGTATCGCGGGCACCAGCCCGCGCCCACAGGCGGCCCAGGCCAATCCATTCGGCGGCGCTGAGCGCTAACGCTTCGGGCCGGTCCAGGCGTTCCCCAATACACGCCAGAAGCGTCACCAGACTGAGCACATCCATCTGATTGTGATAAAAAACCGGTTGTAGCAAAGAGCCAAAGCCATAGGTCAGGTAATCGCGATAGAGTTGAGGAATGAGCCAGGACGGAATGTCTTCCACACCGCGTTGCACGCCCAGTAGATGGGTTTCCAGCGTCCCCAGATTGCGCGCCGGCAGATGGTCGCGCCAAAGCAGGCGGGCGACGGGCAACAGGTCCAGGTGAGGCCGGGCGCTCCAGTCCGCCGGCAGGCGATTGAGCAGGTAGCGCATCTCCAGGATGGGCACGTCGAAGCCCTTGCCGTTGAACGTGACCAGGGCTGAAGCGCTGCGCAGGCGCTGTCTCAGGTACTCCAGCGCGGCGGCTTCCTCCTCCGGAGAGCGTAGAAAGAGCAGCTCCAGCGTGAGGCCCTCATCCTCCCACAGACCAAGGCCGATGAGGAAAGCCAGGGTGCCGGCGGCGCCGGCCAGGCCGGTGGTTTCTGTGTCGAGGAAGGCCGGGTGCGGGCCGGGATCCACGCCCAATCCGCGGGCGTAAAGGTCGCCCTGGACGGTACGCCATGCATTCAGTTGATAGGTTCCATGGAGTTCCGTAACTGTAAAGCAGCGTTTGAACAGCCAGAACGGCCCGTAAGATGTCACAACTTCCGTACCAGGTAGCATTTTCGTATATTCGCCTACCATGCCTGTATCATACCATGAAAACGGTAATCCGGATATGAGCCTGGCCTGCAACCAGGGTTGCACGGAGGCGCGCGATGTGCATCCCATGCGGCGAAGCCTTTTTCACCTCATGAGATGCAGCGACGTGTGCCGCCGTGGAAAGGTATTATAGCCCGATACCGCGGGTGTAAAGCAGCCAGACTCCCGCAAAGTAGGCGAGGATAAGCAAGAGCGCGTCAATTTCCACAATCCAGATGCGCTGTTCAAGGCGAGCCTGGTTGCCGATGATCGCCAGGGCGGTGAGCAACAGGCCTAGAAGCCCTACCAGGGCAAACTGAGGATCAACGGCCCCCAGGAAGCGCCCCTGCGTGTAAACGAGATCGGTTAAGCCCAGGGCGGCCATGTTGAACACATTACTGCCGAACAGGTTGCCAACGGCCATATCATGGGCGCCAATGCGTACCGCCGTGATAACGGAAACCAGTTCGGGCAGGGAAGTGATCAGGGCCACCAGGACGGTGCCGACGAAGCCGGTCCCCAGGCCGGTGATTTCGGCGATTTCAGCGCTGCTGCTGACCAGGTAAGGCGAAACCAGAATCAACACGAGCGCTGCGATGGTGAAGCCGATCACGCCGGTGCGTAAGGAAGGCATGGTGCACAGGACTTCTTCGGACATTTGCGCTTCTCCGCCGCCATCGTTGGCCCGGATGAGCCAGACGCCGACAGTGTAAGCGCTGATGACGAACAGGCTATCCAGTCCTACCCAACCGATCTGGATTTCGATATCGGCCAGAATGAAAAAGGTGACCATGCCCGTGAGAAAGACGGCTATGCTTGCCGTAAGCGCGTGCTTCATGGCCACCCGACGTAAGAGACGCTGCTGGAAAAAGATCAGGTCGAGCAGGCCGATGAGCAACATGTTGAACATGTTGCTTCCCAGCATGTTACCGGCAGCAATGTTCAGCACATTCTGCTGAATGGCGTTGATCGAGGTCAGGAATTCCGGCAACGATGTAGCCCCGGCCATGAGCAACGTGCCGATGAACATGCCGCCCAGGCCGGTGCGACAGGCGATCACATCGCCGTATTCGGCCAGTTTGATGGCAGCCAGAACCAGGAGCGTTGTACTGACCAGAAAGATCACCCAGACCATAGCCCCTCCTACGACGGTTTGTTCTTAACCAGGCCGCGTTCAAAAGCCAGAGGCCAGGCCACCAGAATGCCGGTGTGGGGCTGATCGAGCTTGCCTACAACCTGTTCAACGGCATCGGCGCAGCGTTCTACGGTGGTTTCGTCATTCACAAACGTCATAGGGTGTAGTTGCCGCGTTCGGCGCGTTCCATCAGGCGCTCGAAGCCAAAACGCATGGGAATGTGTTTACCGGAAAGCTGCCGCCGGTAGATACCGGAGCTTTCGATAATGGTGACGCCGCCAACGCCGACCTCGCGCCAGGCTGCCAGTACTTCATCCAGTTTATCCGGATCGTCGAGCACATACATCAAAGCGTACATTGGAACCTCCTTTGAGTCTCGTCCAGATTTGATGTTGTCCGCTTGGGCCGATTGAACCATCGGGGAAGTGCTCCGGGAGGTAAAAAGTCCCAGAGCATGAGGGCTGGTATTTCACCCCTGTGATTTTCGGCGTTATGAATGCCTGGTAGCTGTCGGTCAGCTTCAACCCGGCAGACTGCTGCCAATGTAGCGCAGGATTTATCCTGCAAATACAAAACTAAAGGGCTGTTTCATAACACCAGCATTCCATGTAGCGGCCTATTGCATGACCGCCATCACCCCATCCCTGCCCCCTCCTTCTCCCAGACTTGGGAGAAGGAGGGGTTGGGGAAGCGGAGAGGCGGCCACAGGATAACTGCCCGGCAGTTGTCCTGCTTACAGCCCATCCCCGTCGTGCGGTTTTAAGAGGGTAAAATTATACCATGGATAGCGGATTCGGCTTCAGCATTCGCTATGACCGCAGGCGTAGCATCGTCGGCAGCCTTCGATGTAGGCCATCGCCGCCTGACCGCAGGCCGGGCATAGATCGCCGACCGGGAAGAGCGTCAACTGACCTGCGCTGCTTGCCATAGGAGGTGCCGGTTGCGGCTCGTCTTCCTCTTCGTCGGATTGAGGTGCATGTTCGCGCAGATGTTCAGTGAGCACGCGCGCTACGGCGTCCGGCAGGCTTAAGATGCGATTGTGTCCGAATCCCAGGGGCCGTCCGCCGCCGATGCCGCCGAGCTGTTCGGCGATTTTCTCCAGGCGCTCGCGCGGCTCCATCGAGGAGGGCAGGCGCAGGGTCAGCGAAATCAGCCGGCCAATCGCCTCAGCGACTGCTGCCGTATCCGAGCCGGCCTTGCCGACGTTGAGAAAGACCTCAAAGGGCTGTTCTTCCCCGTTGAGATTAATGGTCACATAAGCCGTGCCCAGGGGCGTCGGCGTCTGGTAGGTTTTGCCCGACAGGGATTTGGGCCGTGGCCGGACACTGGGCCCCTGCCACGGCTTGAGGGCGATCGGGGCCTCGGCCGGTTTGGGTTTCTGAGCAGCCGGGGCTTCTCCCTGTTTCTGTTTTTGGGTTGCCTGGGTTTCCAGGACTTCGTGTTCACGGGAGCCGGCGACATAAACCGTCAGGCCCTTGCAGCCCAGTTTCCAGGCCAGCATGAAAGCTTCGGCAATATCAGTGGGTCTGGCGCTGGAAGGGAAATTGATGGTTTTGCTGATGCTGGCATCGGTGAAGGCCTGCAGCGCTGCCTGCATGCGGATATGGTCTTCGGCGGGCACATCCGCCGCCACGACAAACACCTCGCGTAGGGCTTGTGGCACCTCAGGCACATCCTGACAGCTTCCGTTTTCCAACACGGCCTGGAAAATACGCTCGCGTGCGGCCGCGTCCAGGCCGGCCTGCTCCAGGGCGCGGGTGAATGCCGGGCTGACATAGCGCAAGGCGATCACCTGATCGGCTTCATGGACGTGCCGCGTGTAGGCCAGGGCGAAGACCGGCTCGCATCCATACCCCTCAATTCCCACCACCGTGGCGATGGTCCCGGTAGGGGCGATGGTGAGTTGGGCCGCATTGCGAATACCGTACCGTTTAAGGTCGGTGACGATTTCGTCCCAGTTTAACGCCGGGCGGCCCCAGGTCTCGCGGCTCCAGGCTGCATCCAGCCAGGCGGGCCACTGGGGGGGCTGCCAGGTCATGTTGGCCGGGTCGTAGACGCTGCCTGCAATGGCGGGGAAGGGACCCCGTTCGCGCGCCAGGGCGATGCTGGCGCGCATGGCGTGATAGCGGATGAATTCCATGATTCGCGCTGCTACGACCTGGCCGGCGGGACTGCCATAGCGCACCCGCAAATGATAAAGCAGGTCCGCCAGGCCCATGATACCCAGCCCGATGCGGCGGCTGCGCAGAGCCGCTTCACGCAACTGGGGCACCGCCGGGACGTAGGCGTTGGCAGTCACGACATCATCCAGGAAACGCACGGCGCTATGCACGGTTTGCTCCAGCAAGGCCCAGTCAACGACAGGGTTGCCGTCGCCGTCGAAGGTTAAGTGGCGCGCCAGGTTGATGGAGCCTAAACAGCAGTTTTCATAGGGCAGCAGGAATTGTTCGCCGCAGGGATTGGTGCTTTCGTAACGGCCTAAATGCGGCACCGGGTTATCTTTCTGCGCCGTATCCAGGAAGAGCATGCCCGGCTCACCGTTGCGCCAGGCCTGTTGGACGATGCTTTCAAACAGGTCGCGCGCCCGTACCTGCTTATAGGGGACCAGGGGAATGCCCTGGGCAACGGCATCTTCGAAGGTACCGCGGAAATTGCGGTAAAGCGGGGATTCGATGTCCGGGAAGTGCAGTTCCCAGGGGGCATCGGCTTCGACGGCGCGCATAAAGGCGTCTAGAATGCCTACCGAAAGGTTAAAGTTGGTGAGGGTATTTTCCTCGCGTTTGCAGGTGATGAATTCCTCCACATCCGGATGATCAATGCGCAGCACCGCCATATTCGCTCCCCGGCGGGTCCCCCCCTGCGCAATCTCACCGAAGGCTTTATCGTAGACGCGCAAGAACCCCACCGGGCCGGTAGCTTCGCCCATGCTGGAAAGCACGCGCGTTTTGCGGGGACGCAGGCGCGAAAATGAAAAGCCATTTCCGCCCCCCGTTTGTTGAATGAGCGCCGCATCCCGCAGCGATTGGAAAATGCCCCCCGGAATGCGTCCCATGTCATCTTCGATGGGTAGGACAAAGCAGGCCGCTAACTGGCCCAGGGGTGTGCCCGCCCCGGTGAAGGTGGGGGAGTTGGGCACAAAGCGCAGGCGCGTGAGGATCTGGTAGAACGCGGCCTCGGCCTCAGCCGGATCGCCCCCGTGTTGCTGTTCGGCCTGGGCTACGTGATGGGCTACCCGGCGGAACATCTGCGCTGGCGTTTCGACTGGCTTGCCGTCTGGTCCTTTACGCAGATAGCGCTTCTTTAACACGGTCATGGCGTTTTCTGAGAACATTTGTTCTATTTCAAGGTCCGACAAAACAAGTTCTGTGAGTGCAGACATCTTTTCCTCCTGACTACGAAGTGGGGGGCTCAGAATGTTGCGCGCGCAGGCGTTCAATTTCGGCGCGCACAGCTTCCAGATCTTTCAGGCCAAGGTAAACGATGGCGTAACGGATGTAGGCGACTTCGTCAATTTTCCGCAACGCCTCGATGACCATGTCGCCGATTTCATGACTGGGTACCTCGGATCGTCCTGACTGAATCAGGGTTCGCTCTATGGTATCTACGATGTTTTCCAGGGTTTCTGTTGGAATGGGACGACGGGCGCAGGCGATGCGCAGGCCGGTACTGAGCTTATGGCGATCAAATTCCTCCCGGCTGCCATCCCGTTTGATGATCATGGGGAGGTTGAGGACGGGGCGCTCCAGGGTGGTAAAGCGACGCCCGCAGGTTTTGCATTCGCGTCGGCGACGCACAAAGCCCTGGGTATCTTCACCTGTGTCAATCACGCGCGTATCGTTAGCATTGCAAAAAGGACATTTCATAGTTAAGTCCTGTATATAGGGTTTTGTATGACTTGTAAATGCCATATGTGGCACAAAAACTATTATAGCATGTTTGGCTTTAAAGGCAAATGCCTTTCGTCCTCTGGCCCCCGCCCTGCTTATCGTCAGGGTGATCAGGCTGCGGGAACAGCCACAACAGCAGCGGCCACCTTCTGGCGACAGGGTGGAGAAGTCCGTTCCGTGCAGTCTGGGCAAGCATAAGGTTGGACGAAATGATGAACGTTAGTAACTGCTCACCCTGATAGGAGAGCGTGCTTCTGAAGGAACCACGACCGTTGGACGAAATTATGAAGTTTAAAAATTTCATCGGGTAACGGCTGGGTAGTCGAATGGGAGTGGAGAGAGCAAACCCGACGACGATTCGGCAAT
>DAOTZR010000006.1:0-5051 GCA_034434315.1 Anaerolineae bacterium | reverse complement strand
CCTTTTTTGTTCTGGCTGTTTATAATTTCGGCAAATCGGCGGCGTAGATGAGAACCTTTTCTCCGTTGGCATAAAAAATCTTGAGCAGGCGGTCCTCGATGACATAGCGCATAGGGGCCTGGAGGGCCTCCAGAACTTCGGATTCTTGCTCTCCAAGGGGGCTCTCGCAGGCCATCATGGTCAGGGCCAGGTTGCCCAGGCTGATTGAGCCACCATCCAGGGTATAGACTCCGCCAAAATTATTGCACCCTGTATTGCCGTTCACTTCCCCGCTTTCGGTGAAGCGCAGGTACGCTTCACGATCTTTGACCGCAAAGCTGGGCGTTTCTATCGGGCCATAACTCACCAGAATCCAGCGATTGCCCGTGAGGGTGGCCTGGATGGTGGGCGGCGTAATGTTGGGATTGGCCGGGGGCATTTGATTGGGGCGGGCGCTGCCTGGGCTTGGGGTTGTTGCGACTGGTGTGCCACCACAACCACCCAGGCTAAGCATGGCTACGACCAACACCAGGAATATAAATGGGTAACGCATAGATTCCCTCCTCTTGTGAAGTGATTGTAAATCTAAGACGTCTTGTGGGTTGCATACGTTCCCGAACGTGTGAGGTCTGGCAGAAAATTTTGCTCTAAAGGGGAAATCAAATCTTACGGAGCTTACTTTCAATCGTTTGCGTGTTATGGAGAAAATTTAGAAAGAGGCGCAGAATCTTGATGGTGCGATTTGCTCTCACATGCCAGGCTCCATGCCTGGATAGCCGCTGTAGTGATCTGGCTGACTATTGGCAAGGCAACGCTATTTGTGTGTGTCACACTAATTTCTCTCCCTTCTCCGCATGAACGGAGAAGGGAGAGGTTGAACCGGTGTACACTTTATGTGGTGGTTCATTTAGAGATCTGTTGGTGTTCCCTGATGTGGCTTTTCGTCCAGAGGACATACATCCCAGGTTGTGATCCGTTCTGTGCGCGTGCCATACAGCTCAAAAAAGGGAGCTTCGGAAACCCGGAGACTGACAGCTTCAAGAACCTGACACGCCTTGACAGGGTCCTGGCTCTGGCGATAAGCCTGCCATGCTGCGCGAGCTCCGTCCACAAAAGGACTGCCACTTTCACCATAACGTCGTTCAATTTCGATCATCAGCTCTGCAACTAAACCGGGTTGATCCAATTGCATATGGGCGAGCATAGCGAGCACTCCGGCATAGGGCACAATCCGTGATTCAGCATAACTGTTAATGTAAGCATAGTTGCTGTACTGCCCTTCATTCAAAATGCTTTCGGCCAGATCGAGCGCTGTGTAAATATCGCCTGTTTCCAGCGCGCTTCTTGCGTCCAACATCCGGTAATAGATGTGATTGTCCGCCTCTGATAACGTGGTCTTGAGGACATAGCGTCGGTACTGTAGAGCGTAGACGCGAGTGCGGGGACGTTGTAGTCCGGCCTGGGGATCCTGGATGACCCCGCCATGGAGTAAAATTTCGGTCAAACCATCACCATTCAGGTCTTCCAGGTGTACTTCCGCATTAGGGAAGGTCATGGGATCGGCGTTTAAGCTTTGCCATCCTGCTTCTTCTTTCCAGCGGCCAACCAGGACCTGGGTCTCTTCACCGATCTGGGTGCTAAGCACAAGTTCATTGTTACCGTCTGCGTCTAGATCCTCGACGCTAATAAACCGGAGATTAGCCCAGCCCTCTGACCAGTTAGCGGCAGGAAGTACTCCGACCGGAATAAAAAGGCCTTCCTGGTAACGGAAAATAGCCAGATATGTATAACAGTCCGTGTCAGGACAGGGCCGGTCAAGGTGGGGGATACTAATGAGCCATTCGTAGGCGCCATCCTGATCTAATTCGGTAAGCATTGACCAAAGGGCCTCTGGATTTTCCGTCCGCCCGGCCTGCTGGGGAATCAAAAGAGCATAGCGTTGCAGGGCCTGCTCTACATCGGGACTGCTGTTGAGCAGGTCTGTCAATAAACGGAGATGAGCACGCATCCAGGCTACCGGGTTAAGTGCGGGTGATCCATCCGGTACCGTGGGGTACCAGGAGGGAGGCGGTGGCGTCACGGCTACTGGTAAGACCTGTCCTATGGGCATTTCCCCTAACGGTGTAGGCGTTGGCGTGGGCGAAGGAAGCGGTATTGGGGTAGGCGTGGCTATTGGGGTAGGTGAGACGTTCTGGTGAGTATAGTATAATTCACATGCCTGGCGAATATCATCCCGATACATGCGACTGCACAGGGAAGGATCCGGGCTCTTTTGATAGAGATTTGTCAGGCAGCGTGTTTCCAGATCTGCGCCCGTTAAACGACATATCTCTGGGTTACCGCTTGCCAGAGCATGTTTTTCCAGACATTGATAGCGTTCCAATGCATCTGCGGCTTTTTCGCAGGCCTGGCGCGCTATAAGTACATCTGGATTTTCGGACGGCCGCGCGTTACATCCTGCTAATCCCCAGAGCAGGATAAAAAGGATAATCAAATGTAATCTGGCTTGTGATGCCATGGTCATCCTTAGTCTAAGAGTTTTTAAGTTTCACGCCATATTTTTAAAAACTTTGCATGGCGCAAGGCCCTATTCTACCACAAAAGGGTAACAAAAAGGGCCGGATGCCTGGCATCCGGCCCTGGGAGGGGTGAAGCTATTGTTGAATGTCGAAAATAACCTGGACGTCTACGCTGATTTCAAACTGCCCGCTTTCGACCGGTACGCCACCGCCCATGCCCAGCGCGCGATCGGCTTTGGCTTCGGTATAAACCGGGGTGTAGGAATACTCTGTGATCGTGCGGACTTTCCCAACGCTGACACCGAGTCCTTTGGCGAGCTGTTCGGCCTTGGCTTTAGCATTGGCTACAGCCGCGGCCCGTGCAGTTTCGATGAAGGCGCTTTGATCGGCAACCGTGAAGCTGATGCCGTTGACACTGTTCGCACCAGCGTTCAGGGCAGCGGTCAATACAGCGCCTGTTTTGGCAATATCGCGCACCTTCACGCTAACCTGATTGATGACATGGTAGCGGGTTTCGCCTGTGCTGCGGCCATTGATATCGTAGATGTTTTCAATCCACATGCTGAAATTGGTGGTCTGAATGTCTTTGGCTTCAACACCCAAGGCCTTGATCGCTTCCAGCACAGCGTTCATGCGTTCGTTATTGTCGCTAATAGCCCGGGCCGGATCGGGGTTGATGGCTTCGACGCCAAGATTGATAACGGCCATGTCCGGTGTGACCGCAACTTTGCCCGTTCCGTTAACAGAGATAGTGTAGGCCGTGGTATCGGTGGATGTGTTCGCAACTAAAGCTTGAGTACCGGGGGTGGTGCACCCGCTTAAAACCAGTGCGGCCAAAATGAGAATGCCCACGCCTGCTCCCAAAGATCGTGTTGAGAATTTAAACATTGCTGCCTCCTGTTAGAGAATTTTCCCCATCGGGTTGATGCATTTCTAACGCCAGGAGGATCGAGAAAGTTCCCCCTTTTTAATAATGGGTGACCACCGTCGTACCGATAGGTGCCCAGTTGTAAAACCATTCCGCGTCGGGTAGGGAAAGATTCACACACCCATGGCTCATGGGTGTTCCGAAATTATTGTGCCAGTAAGCACCATGGATGGCGTAGCCCCGATAAAAATACATGGTGTGGGGGACATTGGGCAGGTCATAGTAATCGGCCCCGCTGCCCCCTGTCATCCGGGTGGACAGATATTTAGCATAGATCTTGAAGGTGCCTACAACCGTAGGATACCGGGCGATGCCTGTAGAAACCAGCGCCGTGTATACCGGCGTGCTTCCCTCATAAGCCGTGATGCGTTGCGTTGAAAGATTGATATCAATCCATTTTTCACCGTTGGCGCCATATCCTGGGGGAGGTGGGACTGGTGTTGGTTCTGGTGGTGCATAATCCGCGGGCGGGATTTTTAAGCGCTGCCCGACGTAAATAATGTTGGCGTTACCCAGATTGTTGTAGCTTTGCATGGCCGCTACACTGGTCCCGTAACGTCGAGCTATGCTGAACAACGTATCCCCAGCCTGGACAATGTGAACTCCGGGGATAGAAGGGGGATTGGGGACGGGCGTGGGACTGACCGTTCCACCGGGGATATTCAGACGCTGTCCTACATAAACCCAGCTATTCCAGAACAACCCATTAGCCTTGGCCAAAGCGGACACGGTGACGCCATGACGTAGAGCGATCCCGATAAGCGTATCGCCGGGTTGGACTGTGTAGACAGATGGTGAGGGGCCAGGGGCTGCTGGAGGAGATCCTGCCGTTGGAATCACAATCACCTGTCCCACATAAAGCCAGGAACTGCGCCAATCCAGATTGTTAGCAGCGGCTAAGTCCTGTACATTAATGCCGTGCCGCCGGGCAAGATTGAACAGCGTATCTCCCGGCTGAACAACGTATTGACCATTGATGCCCTGGGCTAGAATCGGATTGCGGGGCAGAAAGCCCAGTCCAAGGACGACTGCCAGTAACACTTTCCATAAGGTTTTCATTGCTCCCTCCTTTGCCGGGATGGACCTGGTGTTGAATAACCTGGATGCAATAACTCCTGACGTTGGCCTCATGGTTTTGGATCGAATGGGTTTTCAGTCCGCGCACACCAGCCGTAGCAGCGAACTCCTTATATCCATCTTTTCAATTATGATAG
The DNA here is from genome assembly GCA_034434315.1 of Anaerolineae bacterium. Classification (GTDB taxonomy): domain Bacteria; phylum Chloroflexota; class Anaerolineae; order B4-G1; family SLSP01; genus DAOTZR01. The sequence goes on along the minus strand of DAOTZR010000006.1, from coordinate 411 downwards.
CACAGCTTAAGGCCATCTCAAGTCACAATTTCACTGAGAGCCTGTAACAGTTTGGCCGGTGGTAGCAGGGATGGTCAGCCAATGTGCCACTCCTGGGTCTGCCGGACAGTAAACTGCTCAGAGCAGTAATCAAAACGCTCTGCGAGGGCCAATTCTCAGCTTGTGGCGCCATTCCCGGACGAAGGGGTGCTCTGCTGCCCGCTTGAGGTCGGCTTTCCAGAAATACCAACCGGCGGTCGGCGGTCCCACGCCCGCATTTGCATCATCAAGGGAGAAAGGTATACTCTTTTTTACGAAGGTGTATGGTCGCTGGCTTTGATTATGCTTTAAACGACCTGGGTGGGTGTTGAAAGCTCGTGCCAGGATTTGTACTGGCTGAGAGGTTTAAATCGCTCTTTTCATGGCCGTCTC
>DAOTZR010000005.1:0-15714 GCA_034434315.1 Anaerolineae bacterium | reverse complement strand
CCAGGAGAGCGGCAGCTCGTCAAAGCTCACAGGGTAGGGGATGTCACGTCCCATCTCAGGCCAACCCCAGCAGGGGCAGCACAAACAAAGTCAGGGTGACCAGGGTGATCATGACGGTCAGGACAATCGCCAGGACGTTCTGCCAGCGCCGATTGCGCCACTCTTTCATCACCCGCTGGTCGTTAACCAGCTTGATGATGAGCACCAGCAAAACCGGTAGAAGAATGGCGTTGAGCGACTGGGAGAGCAGCATGACCCGGAAAAGGGGCAGGCCGGGAAACAGGACCACCAGCACACTGATGAGGATAAACCCCAGATAAATGCCGTAAAAGATCGGCGCGTCTTCGATCTTGTGGTTTAATCCTCGTTCCCAGCCAAAGGCCTCGCATACGGCATAGGCTGTAGCCAGAGGCAGGACCGAGGCGGCCAGGAGCGAGGCGCCTAACATGCCGATGGTGAACAGATAGCGGGCATAATCGCCGGCTAAGGGCGCCAGGGCCTGGGCCGCGTGTTCTGCCGTTTCTACGGAGATGCCCGCGCGGAACAAGGTGGCCGCTGTGGTAATGATGATGAAGGCCGAAACGACATTGCCCCACGAAGCGCCGACCATCACGTCCATGCGTGTCAGGGGATACTCGTCCATGCGCACGCCCTTATCAGCTACTGAGGCCTGCATGTAAAAAATGCCCCAGGGTGTGATGGTGGTCCCGATGGTGGCCAGGACGGTCACGATGTATTCGGTGTTCGGGACGAAGCTCGGCACGACCAGGTTGCGCGCCACTTCACCCCAGTTGGGTTTAACGATAAAAGCCGTGATGACATAACTCAGGGAGGCCAGACAAAGCAACAACAGTACTTTTTCGACGCGATCATAGGAGCCACGTAAAACCAGGTAACCAACCAATACCGCGGCCAGGGGAACGGTAATATAGCGCGTTGCGCCCAACAACTCGGTGCTGGCGGCGACACCTGCGAATTGGGCCAGGGTCGTGCCCAGGTTCCCAATCAACAGACATAACATAGCAAAGGCGGTGATGCGCACTCCGAAACGTTCGCGAATCAAATCCGCCGCGCCTTTACCGGTCACTGCCCCCATGCGGGCAGCCATTTCCTGCACAATCACTTCACCAAAGGTGATGAAGAGAATAATCCACAAGAAGCGGTATCCATACTTGGACCCGGCCATGGAATACGTGGCAATGCCGGGGGCGTCGTTGTCGGCGCTGGCTGTAATCAGGCCCGGCCCCAAAATGGAAAGATACAAAAACAGGCGTTGCAATCCTGCCGGCAGGCGCATGGTCTTCTTGGTCATAACAGCGAGCCTCCTTACCGTTCAGATTAGAAGAAGCGAGGAAGACGTTTTTTCCATGCCGTTGGCAATACTGCATCTAAGGCATCGTCCACTGTCACGATCCCCAACAGCTCATCGGTGTCCGGGTCAACCACGGGGACAGCCAGCAAATCATATTTCGCCATCAGGTAGGCTACGTCTTCTTGTTTGCTCAAGGGCGAAACGCTGATGGGATTGTCCGTGATCCAGGGGGTCACGTCAACATCTGGCGGAGCCATCACCAGATCCCGCAGGCTGATGACCCCGCGCAGGCGATGGTCGGCATCCACCAGATAGACGTAATACATGGCCTCATCTTCGCGGGCATCTTCAGAGTGACGGAGGTAATCCAACAACTCATTGGCCGTCAGTCCAATCGGGGCATGGGCGAATTCGGTGGTCATGATACCGCCAGCACTATCTTCGGGATAGGCCAGGAGGGAACGCACTTCCGCCGCGTCGTCATCTTCCATCAAATCCAGCAATTGCGCGCTGGTTTCGTCAGGCAGGTCGGCCAACAAGTCCGCCGCTTCATCGGGGCCCATCTCCTCCAGAACATCCGCAGCGCGCTCCGGTTCCATTTGGGTGAGGATGGCGACCTGCACATCGCTGGGGCTTTCCTCCAGGGCGTCGGCCAGTTCCGCATTGCTCAAAGATTGGAGCAGCGCCTCGCTGGTGTGTTGATCAAGGCTGCTCAGGATAGCGGCAATATCCGCGGGGGGGAGCTGCGTAATGCGGTCACGTGAGACCTTGAGTCGAAGCGGTTCCTCCTGGAGCGGGGCCACGTCCTCCCAGGGAATCACGCGGGCTTTCACCGGCTTGCCAAAGAGCCGACCAACACCGCGGCCCAAACGTTCAATCCCCAGGCGGCGCAACAGTCCCAACGTGCCCACGTCAACGCCGGTCAGGCAATAACGGTTTCCCACGCGTGCCAGTTGCAGATCGTTGACGCGCACCACACGGCGCCCATCCGTATCCACGATCTGGCGATCGAGAATGCGGTCCACCAGCCACAGCTCGTCGCCGCTGGGTTGGTAGGAGACATGCTTCTCCAGGGGGACGTTAAGCACAATGCCTGGATAGAGGGAGCTGATTTCACTGGCGGGGATGAAATCTTTTTGCCCGGTTGGCGTTTGCACGACCAGAGCGCAGACTGGCGGAAAAGGTTCTTCCAGTGAACCGACTAAAATATCCACGCACCGACCTGCAGGCTGGCTCCAGGCGTCCCAGACCTTCTGACCCTGAATTTGACTGATGTATAGCATGGTCACCTCCCGTTAGTAGTCATATGCGCGATACTTCAAGGCGCACAACAGGCCACGGCACGTGACCGTGGCCTGTTGTTAGTATGGGAGGCTTCAGGTCGGACGTGCCAGGCCTAATCTATCTTTGTACTTGAAGGCTCGCCTGTATCAATCGGATTGTTGGTTTCCATAAATCTCAAACAGCTCCTGCGTGTTCACCTGTGTTTTTATCAGGTTGCACGGATAGGGTAATCCTGAATCGAAAATTTGTCAATACTCTCAAACAAATCTGGCCCGAAGCTTCAAGGTTCGGGCCAGACTGTGCCGAGGGCCGGAATTGAACCGGCGACACAGGGATTTTCAGTCCCCTGCTCTACCTGACTGAGCTACCTCGGCAACGCAGCGGATTGTACCTGAAGGTGGAAATTTGTCAAGCACAAGCCCGGCGTTTACGATCAAGCCGGCAATTGGACGTAAAAATGGCTTCCGGGGCACCGTTCTTCGTCGTATCCGGGACTTTCGACCCAAATGACCCCGCCGTGAGCTTCGATAATGCCTTTGACGATGGCCAACCCCAGGCCAGGACCACCGGCCTTAAACTGCGTCTTGCCAGACGAGTGCAGGGCTACCTCGCCGGTCTGATAAAACTTCAAGAAAATTAACTCCTGCTCCTCAGGGGCAATCCCGATGCCCGTGTCGTGTACACCGATCTCGATGGCAGCGCGTCCCAGACGGGAAGCCTCAGCCGACACCCGCCGTCCCTCCACGCGAATTGCCCCGCCATCCGGCGTGTATTTGATGGCGTTGATGAGCAGGTGCTGGAGCGCCTTGCGCAGCATATCCGCATCGCCCTGGACAATCAGATCGGGCTCCTCCCACCTCATAGTCAAATTCAACCGTCGCTCCTGAAGCGCCGTGCGCAACGCTTCGCTCACCTGTCGTCCTAACATGGACAAATCTACGGACTTTGGCCTCAAATCCTCAGCCAGTGTCTCTACCTTGATCAGGTCCAACATGCTGTTGACGATTTCATGGAGTCGCAGTGCACCCTTGTAAATGCCTTCGGCTAGCTGGCGTTGATAAGGGAGCTGGGCCAGGGCCGGGTCCTGTTGCAAGATTTGCGCGTAACCCTGGAGCACGGTGAGGGGCGTGCGCAGCTCGTGCGCCACCACCCCGATGAAATCAGTCTTGGCCCGGTCTAACCGCTCCAGCTTATTGTAAGCCTTCTGCAAAGCCTCCGTGCGCTCGGCTACCATGCTCTCCAGTTTTTCGTTGAAGATGAGCAAATCCTGGTAGAGGCGCGCATTTGCAATGGTGACCGCCGCCTGTCCCCCAAATGTGGTGGCCAGCTTCACCTCTTCTTCGGTGAAAGGCCGGGCCTCTTCGCGGGCCAGAGAAAGCATGCCGATGACCGTATCCGAATGGACCAGGGGAATACCGATCCAGGAGCGCGCCTGGGGCAAGCCCTCCAGATTTTGCCAGTCGTAACGCCCGGCCACGTCGTCCAGCCACAGCGGACGTTGAGAACGCCGAATCTTATCGAACACATCGTTGTCTCGAATGGGAACACGGATATCGTGCAAGGTGATAGAAGGCGGGAAGCCGCGGTAAGCCACGGCTTGCAGCGTATCATCGGGCTGGCGCAGTAAAATCACCGCCCGGTCGTGCGGGACAATCTCTGCCAGTTGCTGCAAAATCAGGTTGAGCACCTCGGAAAAATCCAGCGTGCGCGAAAGAGCGCGTACCACCTCATACAAAGTTTCGGCCAGCAGGCGCCGTGACTTTTCTGCGTGATAGAGGGAGGCGTTGTGCAAAGCGATGGCGACTTGATTGGCGAGCAACTCCATCACCGGAATATCCTGCTGACGAAAGGCTCCGGGACGTTCGCACTGGATATCGAGTACCCCCAGGAGCAAGTCTCCCATCATCAGGGGCAAAGCCAGCTCGGAGCGCGTGTTGGGCACCCACGCGCTGAAGAAATAGTGCGGATCGTCAAGCACGTCATTGGTCAGATACGGTTTCCTTTGGGTCGCCGTCCAGCCAATGATACTGTGCGCATCCCGCGCCACGCGCCATTCCCGCTCTACCAACTCCCGCGCGTTATAGCCTGTCGCGGCACGGGCTATCAGGTACTCACCGCTGGGGTCAACCAGGAAAATCCCGACGAAATAGAAGCCGTACCGTTCCCGGATCAGCGTTACCACGGCCTGCAACAGACTATCCACGTCAATGATTGAGGTGATCTGCTGGCCCACGCCGATGCTGGTTTCCAGCTCAATGGCGCGCTGTTGGAGTTCGGCGCGCTGGAAGCGCTCCTGAATGCGCAGACGCTCCAAACGGCACAAAGAGGAACGCCGTGCCGAAAAAGCGATGGCCGATACAGCCACGCTGGAGAGCAAGGCGAAGCCAAAATGCATCCAGGCTGGATTGGGTGGCGACACCAGGGCCACAATGAGCCAGCCGCCAAGACACAGGCCATAGGTCACCAAAAGCCAGGAACGGGAAAGAAAAAGCAGCCCGGCGGCAATGATGAGCAGAATCACGTTGGTGGTCTGCAACGGATCAGCGGTCAGTTTTAGATGCAAGAGGCTGTTGACGAGAACCATCAGCACCAGAGCCAGGCCCAGCGGATTGGCCAGATGCAATGGAAGCGGGTGACGGCGCAGGTAGCCGTGCAGGCCTGTATTGACCAGGGCCGTGCTCAGGGCTACGCCAAACATGATGGCCTTAATGGGTGAAGGAAGCACGACCAGATGGCCCAGGGCCAGAATCAGGTACAGGATGCTTAATCCCAGAGTGACTGGACGCAGCGCATCACGCAGGGTGATGAGCAACGCGGCTTCGACTTCCGTCTCATCCACCTCAAAATGGGTTTGCAGCGTAGGAATGGTGGTTTCGGAAACGAGGCGACTTTCCATAAACTTCTACTTTTGCTCCAGATTGCGTGCTGAGAAACTCTCCGGCAGCAAGTGCCCAAGGGTTGTTTCGCGGATCGTGCCCTGAGCATCCACAATCAAAACTGGTAGATCCTCCTCGCCGAATTCTCGCATCACCTGCCGACAGGCGCCACAGGGTGTACCGCCATTGGATGTGGCCACGGCAATCGCTGCTATCCGCCTGGCCCCTTCCGAAACGGCCTTAAAAATGGCCACACGTTCTGCACACAGCCCCAGGGGATAGACGGCATTTTCCACATTGCATCCGCTCACCATGACGCCGGCCTCGGTCAGGAGCGCTGCGCCGACGTGATACTTCGAGTAAGGTGCATAGGCGTGCTCGCGGGCTTCTAGCGCCCGCGAGACCAGCTCTGCTTTTTGTTCAGGCGTCAACGTCATGCTTGCTCCACCTCCTCTTCTTCCTGATCTTCACTTTGAATGAACGCGCGGACCTTACGGATGCGACGTCCGGTAACCTCGATGACCTCAAACGTGACAGATTGATACTCCAGTCGTTCCCCCACCGCAGGAATATGACCCAGTTGATTGTAGATAAAGCCGCCCAACGAGTCCGCCTCCTCCAGCGGGAGCGGAATCGCCAGCAGCTCCTGGACATCGTCCAGAGGGATCCGCGCATCGAACAGGTAGCCGTTTTCCTCCGTCACCACCTCAGGTTCTTCCCGATCATATTCGTCCTGGATTTCGCCGACGATCTCCTCGACAATGTCCTCCAGCGACACGACGCCGGCCACGCCGCCATACTCATCCACAACGATGGCCAGTTGGATCTTTTTTTGCTGCATTTCGCGCAACAGCGTATCCAGGCGTTTGGACTCGGGAATAAAATAGGCCGGACGTAAGATCTGTCTCAGAGACGGGAGCTGGTGCCCCAGCACCACCTGGAACAGGATATCCTTGATGTAAAGCACGCCTACGATGTTATCAATGGTATCCTCGTAGACCGGGATGCGCGAATGACCGCTGCGGACGATATGCTCCAGGGCCTCTTCCCAGGGCGTCGCGCTGTCCAGGGCGACAATATCAATGCGCGGCACCATGATTTCGCGGGTCAACGTATCCCCCAGGCGGAAGATCGAATAAATCATGTCGCGTTCATCTTCTTCGATCAGTCCGCTCTGTTCACCAACTGAAACCATGGTCTTGATCTCATCTTCGGTGATGAGAGGGTGACGCTGGAGCGGTGTACCGCCTGACCAATGCACAACCAGGCGGCCCAGTTGCAAAGCCGGCGCAATGAGCCCCCGCATCGCGCGGCTCAACACCTGTCCCAAAGCCAGGGCGTTCTTCAGTGCGGTTTCACTGCGCTTCTGTGCCAGAGCCTCTGGCGCCAGTATTCCTATCCCTACATTGATGGAAAGCAGCAGCCATCCAAAGCCCAGCGTTATCAGCGTACGCCAGACAGGGGCCAGAGTAAGGGGGAGCCAGCTCAGGGCCTCCGGCAAAGCCCTGGTCAGGCCCAGATAAAAATACAGGCCCATGCACAGGGCCAGGAGCCAGTCAAACATCACGCTCAAGCGGGTAATGTCGAAGGAAGGCTGCCCTTCCACATCGTTACGCGGATAGCGCAAAATCAGCGTGCGCATCCACACGGCCAAAGCCTGCCCCGCCAGAAGGGGCAGCATCCACCAGCTTTCTTCACTGCCCAACTACTTCTCCTTGCCTGTCTCAGGTTCCGCCGTTTCGGTTTCCGATGTGGGCCGGGATTTGACACGCGCCGGCACGCCGTAAGCGACAGCGCCGGCGGGAATATCGTGTGTCACAACTGATCCCGCGCCGGTTTTGGCGCCGGCCCCAATGTGCACGGGCGCCACCAGCATCGTATCCGATCCGATAAACGCCCCTTCCTCCACGACCGTGCGATGTTTGCGCACGCCGTCATAATTGCAGGTAATAGTCCCCGCGCCGATGTTCACATTGGGGCCGATTTCGGCATCCCCCAGATAGCTGAAGTGTCCCATTTTAGCGCCCGGCCCCAGGGTACTGTTTTTCATTTCGCCGAAATTTCCCATATGTGCCCCAACACACAGGCGTGACCCTTTGCGCAGATGCCCGAAAGGCCCAATGTTGCTTTCATCTTCCATTACAGCCTCTTCCAACACGGAAGCGGTCACCCGGCAACGATTACCGATTTCGCAATCTACGATATAGCTATTGGGGCCAATCTCGCACTCCGTGCCGATGCGCGTGCGCCCCAGGATGTGCGTATTGGGGAGGATGACAGTATCCGGAGCGATGGTCACCTCCGGCCCAATGTAGGTTGTCGTCGGGTCCTCGATGGTGACCCCTGCCAGCATCCAGGCCGTGTTGATGCGCTGGCGCAGCACCGCTGCGGCCAATGCCAGATCCGCACGAGTGTTGATGCCCAGCCCCTCGCTCTCATCCGCCACCGGCAGGCCGGCTACTGGCAGGCCCTGGCGTACGGCCAGAGCCACCAGGTCGGTTAGATAGTATTCGCCTTTGGTGGCGCTGGGCGTGAGCTGATGCAGGCCTTCCCAAAGAAAATCAGCCTGAAATACGTAAATTCCTGTGTTCAGTTCGTTGATGGCGCGCTGTTCCGGCGTGGCTTCGTGATCCTCGACGATGCCCAGGACCCGTCCATCGAGGTCGCGCACAATCCGTCCGAAACTGCGCGGGTCAGAACGTGTGACCGTAAGCACAGTTAAAGCTGCTTTTTCAGTTTGATGATGGTCAATCAGGGCACGCAGGGTTTCGATGCGCAAAAGCGGCATATCCCCCGAAAGGACCAGGACCTGCGCCGCCGTCCCGCGCAGGATCGGCTCAGCCTGGAGTACGGCGTGACCTGTGCCCAGGCGTTCATGCTGAACAACGCAACGTGCGCGCGGACCCACCCTGGCAGCAATTTCCGCTTCGGTTTCAGGCCCCAGAATCAACACCGGGGGAGTAGGACTGATGGCGTAGGCCATATCCAACACATAATCCAGCATGGGACGCCCGTTTAAAGGGTGTAGAACCTTGGGGCGTGTGGATTTGAAGCGCGTACTTTTGCCGGCGGCCATAATAACAGTTGCCCAATGCGTCATGCGTCCTCCCCAATTTCACGGACTCTGGTGAGGGGGATTATAGCATACCCAACCTGGAGTGCAAAACTTTTTTGCCTATCGGATATGGGCCATGGGATATAGCCGCCCCAAACAGTAGAGAAAGCGCGCCTGGCGATGATGCGGTGATTGCAATCGCCGCCTGGACCTGCGGCCACCGGTCGGCCTGCGCCGACCGGTCATGCGTCGGCGCAGGCGCCTCGGTTGTAGGGATATACCCTTTGAATCGGTTGTCCGTTACGCGACACCGTGCCTTGTTACCTGATTAAATTTTAAAACTGCATTGCGCAGCTGTGAAAAGTTAATGCCATTTTGACGGGCGTTTTTCAAGCCACCGGCCGTCCTTTCCAGCTTGAGCGCCGGCTCAAGCTCTGAATCATGGAATAGAAAGCCAGTCCAACGGTGGACAGCATGGTTAACGGGGAAAGCAGGGCAATCAGGGGGCGCATCCCGCTTAGCCGAACAACCAATCCCCAGATGGTCAGGGTCAGTAACGCGGCTATCGTGGTAGGCAGGCGATCTACGCCGTCACCTCCCAACCAGCTCCAGACCAGGGCCAGCCATGGTCCAGAAAAAGCGATGCCTAGCCACGTCCAGACGAAGCTGTAAACCAACAACCGGCGTTCAAACACAGCGAACAGGTTTTTGCCAAAGCCGGCGATGGCTTCGGCTGGTGTGCGGTACATGCGGCAGAAAACCTCCCCGCGGCCAGTAGCCAACAACACGCGCAGCCCCAGGGCGGAGGACCGCCGGGCCAGGGCCAGGTCTTCGGCGACCTCATCGCGCACAGCCTTATGGCCGCCGATCCGCTGATACGCGCTGCGGCGCCAGAGCATATGCTGCCCTACTGCGGCGGAAAGGCGGGGCCAGCGCAGGCGACGGGTGAGCCAGAGCGGAAAGTGGCTGAGCAAGGCCCAGGGCAGCAGCGGCACGGTAAGCATCTCGGCCAGGGTGCGGGTTTCCTGTTGGGGCAGGACGGAAAGCAAGTCGGCTTTGTAGGCTTGCAAGGCGGCGACTGCGTGGCGGAGCATGGTGGGCGCGTGCCAGGTATCCGCGTCCACGAACAGGAGCAGGGGGATCTCCGTCGGGACGTGCCCGGCCAGTTGGTGACAGGCCCAGTTCTTGCCCAGCCAGCCGGAGGGTAGGGGCGCGCCCTGGATGACGTGCAGACGCGGCTCGCCGGCAGCCAGTTCGGCCAGGATGCGGGGCGTGGCGTCGGTGGAGGCGTCGTCCAATACCCAGACGTTGAAATTGGGGTAGTCCTGCGCCAGCAGCGACGTGACGCAGCGGCGGAGGTTGGCCTCTTCGTCCCGCGCCGGTACCAGGACGGCTACCATCGGCCAGGAGGGCGGCGCTGTGGCCTTGCCCAGTCGCGGCAGGAACAGCCAGTTGAGCAGGGTGTTTAGAGCAATAAAGCTCAAATAGAGCAGGATGCCGGTCAGTTGACCGTCCCATGTGAAAAATGGCGCCGGGTTCATGAAGTCTTTTTTTCTTTGAAGGGCGGCCAGTGCAGGGTGTGGCGGTAGCCGACCCAGATCATGATCGCGCTGAAGCCCCACAAAGCCAGGGCTTCGCGCCCCCAACCGCCCAGCAGGACCGCTGGCAGGAGCGCGGCCAGCGTCAGGAGCAAGGTCCAACCCTCGCTCAGCTTGAAGACGAGCGTGCCCAGAGTCAGCGCCGGGCCGATGATCAACGGCCCTTGCCATGAAGTCAAGCCGGTCCACACGGCCAGAAGCGCCATCATGCCCTTGCCGCCGTGTCCGCCCAGAAAGGGTGAGAAGCGATGACCCAGCACCGGGGCCACGGTCACGGCGATCAGCGGCCAGCCGCTCCAGCCCCAGGCCCAGCGAGCCAGCGCCACCGGAATAACCCCTTTGGCAAAATCCAGTACCAGCACCGGCAAGCCCAGCCTCCAGCCGCCGGCTTTCCAGGCGTTGGTCATGCCGGGGTTGCCATCACCGAAACGGCGCGGGTCAACTTGCGCGGCCCAGCCTAACCAGACGGCAAACGGCAGGCTGCCCATCAGGAAGGCGCAGATAATCCATAAAAAAGTCGGCATAGGACTGTTTACGCTCCCAGCGCTTTGGCGGCGAGACGACCGGTCAGCAAGGCGGTAGGCACGCCGGTGGGACTGTAAGCCCACTGCCCGGCTTTGACGATGTGTGGGAAGGCCGTCTTGGGCGCATCGTTGATGCGCAGCAAACTGTGGGTGACCGGGATTCCGTCCTCGAAAGACCAGCCGACAATTGCGCCTTCGGAACTGCCGACGCTGGTGGCGATGGTGAGGGGCGTGGCGGTGAAACGGAAGAGAATCTTCGACGGGTCGCGCAAAACCGGATAGACGCTTTCACTCAGGACGCGCACCATGCGGTCGGCCACGGCCTCTTTGAACTCCTCGTACCAGCCATCTTCCTGCACGCGCCTGACCAGGTCGTATTCAAAAAGCGTGCTGATGATGAGACCGGTTTTGCCTGGCGGGGCGGCGTTGGGATCCCGAAGGGCCGGAATGGAGATTTCGTAGGTGTTCAGCGCGGTGAAGCGGTCCAGCCAGGCGAACACGTCTTCCCGGCGGGTTTGCTCCCAGTTGGCCAGCATCTGGCGCAGTTCGGCGGTGTGAATTTCGCCCAGCCCTTGACGGGATGGCGTGTAGAAGAAATGTCCGTGTGCGACGCGGCGGAAGGTTTCGGGCAGCTCATCCACGCCCAGGTAGACGGTGAAGACCGAGTCGGCGCCGCGGCGCGGCAGAATGCGGGCCTTTTCAGCCTCGATGGCAGCAGTTACCGCTTCGGGCAGGCCGTTGGTCTGGGCGATGCGGTACAGCGTCTTCAGGTCGGCTGCCCAGACCAGGTCGGTGTAGCGGTACGTTTCGCCACGCTCATCGGTTACGATGCGCTGCGCCACGTCCAGCCCGGTGACGCGGGTATTGAGGCGGATTTCCACCCCCAACTCTCTGGCTTTTTGGGTCACTTTTTCCGGCAGTTGACCAACACCGCCGCGCGGGTAGATGTAATCGGTGTACAAGTAGAAGTAACTCAGGGCGAAGAAGGCCGGCGTGCCGCGGAAAAAGTGCTGTGCTACGATGTCACGCAGGGAACGGTTGGGGAGGCGCGCTTCCAAAAATGGCTCCACTGGTCCGCGCATGTGGCCGATGGCGTAAAGGGTGCGCAGGAATTTGAACATCCACGGCAGGTAATGCTGGAAGAAATACTTGCGGTCCTCGAACAGGCCGCGGAAGGCGGGGTTATCCACGGCGTAGAGGATTTCCATGTCCTTTGTCACCTTGCGGATCACGCGGATCAGGCGTTCCACCTGGTCGGCGCTTTCGGGGTAGAGGCGCTTCAGCATGGCGGCGTAATCGGTCAGCGCTCCCTGTCCTTCTACGTGCACGAACTGATCCTCCACGCCCACAGTGACGGGGCTGGGGACGGTCTCCATTTCGATGCCCAGTTCCTGGAGCATGGGCGAGATGATGCCGGCGTCAATGAGCGCCCGCACGCCACCTTCGAACCGGAAGCCGTCCTTCTCAAAGGTGCTGACCAATCCGCCGCAGCGCTCGTTCTTCTCCAGCAGCAACACCGAACGTCCGGCGCGTGCCAGGTAGGTGGCCGCGGTCAGGCCGGCCATGCCGCCTCCTACCACAATCACGTCATAAATTTTCATGCTACCCTCCCAAGTTTAAGGCTGATGTCCCAAAGTTGCTCCGCCACCTCCCGGTCCTGGGCTGGGGGCGTCAGGTCTTCTTCGGTCGTAAAGTGGAAAAATTTGTCGGTCACGCCTTCCAACGCAGGCGAAACGCCCAGGTAGTAGAGCGCCTGCGCCGAAAGTTCCGCTGGTTGGGATAGTCTGTCCAGGACTTGACGCTTGAAAAGGCGGTAGAGCGGACCGTTTTGATGACCTGAGTTGGTGCGTACCATACCGGGATGCATGGCATTGACCGTCACGCCATGGGGCGCGAGTTCTTCTGCCAGGATGTGCATGGTGAGGATTTGCGCCAGTTTGGCCGCGCCGTAAGCTTTCAATCCGCTGTAACGGCGTTTTTCCCATTGCAAATCGTCAAAGCGCAAGCCCCAGACGGCAAAGCGGTAGCCCTCCGAACTGACGAACAGGATGCGTCCGCGGCTCTGGCGTCTGAGTTTTTCCTTCAACAGGTGATTGATGACAAACGGCGCCAGAAAGTGCACGGCGAAGTTGGTCTCCAGGCCGTCGGCGGTTACGGTGCGTTGAGAAAGATACACCCCGGCGTTGTGGATAAGCACATCAATTGGCCTGTCCAGCGCCGCCAGCGCCTGTCCCGCCCGGTGTATAGGTTCCAGCAGGCTCAGGTCGGCCAGGATGTAATCGCAGTCGGCGTGAAATTCCTGGCGCAGGTGAGCGCACAAGGCTTCGGATTTGGCGGCGTTGCGGTTGACCGTCAGCACGCGCGCACCGCGGGCAGCGTAGTAGCAGGCTGTGTGATAGCCGATGCCCGCCGTCGCTCCGGTAATCACCACCAGGCGCCCCGCAAAGTTGTCTTCACAAAGCGCCGGCAGTTTGCTCATGTTGCGAATCATAGCGGCGACATTGGCCCATTCATACTGTGGCCAGTATTTGCGCATAGCTTTCCAGGTCTCATTCATGTTACCCAAAAACCTTTCGCATAAAGTTGCGGTAGAGTTTGTTTAAACCGGGGATGTGATCTAAAATCGTACCCCAGAGGTCGTAGTAATCCCGTTGTTCGATAATTTTGCCCGCCTCATTCAGGCGCATCTGGCTGATGCCGTGCATCACCACCGGGCGCGTCTTGCTGATGCCGTGCATCACCACCGGGCGCGTCTTGCGGAAGAGGAGGGTCATTTCCCAGGCTATAAAAATCACGCGGTCCTGCATGGCCCCGTGCAGCACGGTCATGCGCAAGGCTGGACCGCGCTGATAGCCGTTCGACCATGGCGCGGAAAGCCTCCAGTCCGTGAAGCTCCTGGACCGTATCGGTGAAGTGAATCTCCTCGGCGTAATACGGCAGCAGATGCGACCAGTCTGGCTTGCCCGTGTTGCTGTAGGTGCGCATCCATAGCTCAACCAGTTGCTGCCAGTCGTGAATGGCGAATTCTTTTTCTTCTTCGATCATGGGGCTAACCTTTCTGGACGGTCCGTCTGTTATGGTATTAAAGCCGCCAGCAAAAAAGCCGCCACCATCGCGGCGATCATGCTGGCCAGGGTCCGGTCATAACGTGCGGGGGTGAGTTCACCCGCGCGCCCCATCTGCCGCACCAGCGGATATAGCCGCCAGAAGAACGTGGCGATTGCCAACGCCATGGCTGCCGCGCTCAGGCGCAGGGTCAGTGCATCGCCGCGCAACACGAGGATGCCCAGCAGAATCAGGAAAATCAGCTTGGTCCCCGCCACCCAGTTGACCATGTAACGGGCGAAACGGTGCATATCCGGATCGGCTTTACTCTTGTGCCAGGCCCGGAATACGCCTACGCCGTTGGCGTAGGGATTTTCCGGCCAAAAGTACAGCGATAGCACGTTAGCACTTTCCAACGCCATAAACAACACAATGATGATTTTGGCCATAGCACCTCGAATCGTGATCAGGTTTGTTTCAGACCTCAAGCGCCATCAAGATCGGCGCGGCGACAGCGCCCAGGCTATCGCTGACGGCCTGCTTCCACAGGCACCAGAGCGTCTTCAGCATTTCAGCATTCGCTCCGCGGGCCTGCAGCCACCCTTCCGCCCAGCGCAGCTCATCGCCCAGCAGCGTCGGGTCGCCCAGGCGTAGCGCAGCGCAGGCCTGTTCGTGCATGAAATTCACCACGTAGGCCACATCCTTTGCACCGATGCCATAAGGCATCCGCTCCTGGATCTGCGCTGTGATCCATGCCGTGTGCAGTCGCAGTTCCTCCGCTGTACGTTGCAAGTCCGGATCTATCGCCTCCGACGTTGGAAAATCCGGGAACATTGGCGTCAGGCTTTCTACCTCTTCCAGGGCATCCGCTAGACTTTCCCCCAGGAAGAAAGCTGGAATGCGTTTCCGCAAAGACGGGAAGCGGTTAAACACGCTGCCACCGTATCCCAGCGGAATCCCCAGCCTGTTGAGTTGTTGAGCCGTGGCTTGCAAAGCGGACGCGCTGCTTATCATTTGCGCTGCATACACCGCTATGGAGGGCTGCACCAGCATCAGTACTTGCAACAAATTCTCGACGGGTATATCCACTCCCAGATACACCACTGGCCAGCCGCGCCACCGCAACGCCACGGCCAGCCAAAGCGCCGGAAAAGCATGGCGTTCGCCGGCTGGCGTTCCGATGAGCAGCCGCTCGGTCCGCGTCGGCGGTGGCGCGCTCGCTATCAGGCGCTGCAGACGCCGCAGCGCCAGTTCGGAGACGAAATGCTCCTGTTGCACACTGATTTCGGCACGATACCACATGTTTCCGACGATTTGCAAGCTGCGTCGTAACACCTGTTCCACCACTGTTTCGGGCGGGTACGCGGCAAAAGCTGCTTCCAGCACTTCCTCAGCGCGCGCCTCGTCAAAATCCAGGCCGGCGCTCAGCCAGGCGGCGCGGATGGTATCCAGGGGGGATTCCGATTCCGGCACAATGGTCAGGGGGTCGCGCCCGGCAGCTTCCAGTTCACGCCAGTATTGGACGGCTTGCGAAATGCGCATCCCTTCGGCCTGACGCGCCAGCAGCCATTGCAGGGTGCGAATATCGCGGCGCGTGTACAGGCGATGACCACCGGGCGTACGTTGCGGTTGCGGCAACCCGTAGCGCCGCTCCCAGGCACGGAGTGTATCCGCCGTCAGCCTTGTGGCTTCTAACACGGCGCTCAACTTATAGTGTGGCGTATCTGTAACCGGCGACATAAACAAAATTCTACTTGCATTGCGATGATTTGTCAAGATTTTGATTTATAAATCTAGACAAACGGCCCTGGTTTTGTCCGGTATAGTTGCGGGAGTTTGAGGGAAGGCCGGCTTTTGCCGGTATCAGTCTACTTGTTTTGCGGAGAGGATGAGCTGCTTGCGTCTCTGAGGTGCCGACTCATCGCGCGGGAGGGTCGTAACTGGCGCGGAAAATGGCCCATAACGCTTGGCTCAGGTCATCCTCACCCCGATGCAGAGGGTTGCAGCAGTCTTGAGGCCA
>DAOTZR010000004.1:0-7570 GCA_034434315.1 Anaerolineae bacterium | reverse complement strand
AATCCGGCGCTGGTTGTGGTTAATTGGGCTGGCTGTTATCGTGGCTGGAGTCAGCGCCTATCTGGTCAGTAGCTATTGGGTCACACCCATTTATCAGGCTTTGACACGACTGGCCATTCAACCCAGCAGCAGTTTAACGGGCTCAACCTATACGGATATTCTGGCAGCGCAGAACGCAGCTCAGACCTATGCCCAGATGATTCAGGCACGTCCCGTTCAGCAGGAGGCTTTGCGGCGCCTGGGGTACAGTGAGGAAGCCATTGCGGAGCGCTTGATTCCCTATGAGCTTTCGGTCACGGTGGTGCGCGACACCCAACTGGTGGACGTGAAGGTGGAAAGCCCGGACAGGGTTCTGGCGGCGAATCTGGCCAATACCCTGGCCCAGGTGTTCATCGAGCAGAACCGTGTCCGTCAGACGGCGCGGTATACGGAGTATCGCACCCGATTAGAAGGTGAGATTCAGAAGCAGGAAGATGTGATCGCGGATTTGAACCAGCGGATAACGCGGTCGACAGCATCGGACCGTGCTGCGCTTGAGGCCGAATTGAGCCGCGCCCAGACTCTACTCGACCGCTACAATCAGGCGTTGCAGAATGTCCAGTTGGCCGAATTGCAGGCGACGGATTTGGTGAGCGTGGTGCAGAATGCTGAGGTCCCCGAAAATCCGGTGCGTCCGCGCAAGGCGCAAAATGCGTTGCTGGCCTCGATGGTGGCGGGGATGCTGGTCGTGGGGTTCATTTTCCTTCGGGAGTACCTGGATACCAGTGTGAAGACACCCCAGGAGGCCGAGAGCCTGACCGAAACGCCTGTATTGGGACAGATCTGGCTGGAGAAAAGCCTGACAAAGTCCAATGGAAACGGTTCCGTTTCGCAGAAACTGGTGTTGACCCACCCTCTTTCCCTGACGGCGGAAGCTTTTCGTGTGTTGCGCACCAATCTGCAGTTTACCTCGGTGGACGAACCGCCGCGGGTGTTGCTGATGACCAGCCCGTCTCCGGCTGAGGGGAAATCGGTGGTTAGTCTCAACCTGGCCCTGGCGTTGGGGGCGGCCGGGAAGCGGGTGATTTTGATTGACGCGGACCTGCGCCGACCGCAGCTCTGGCGTTATGCCAATGTGCGCCGTGAGCCGGGGTTGAGCGAGGTGCTGGTGGATCGGGAAAGCCCGTTGCAGCGGTATCTGCAACCGATTGCCGAACTGGACTCAGTCCAGGTGTTGCCGTCCGGGCGCATTCCGCCCAATCCGGCGGAGCTGTTGGGGTCACGCCGGATGGCCGAGCTGCTTGAGCAGTGTGCCCAACAGGCCGATTTGGTGATTGTGGATTCACCGCCGGTGCTGGCGGCAGCGGATACGCCGGTGCTGGCCGGCCATACTGACGGGGTTCTGCTGGTGCTAGAGGTTGGCGCAACCGATCGGCGCGCATTGCGCACTGCCTATGAGCAGCTCATGCGGACGGGCGCGCGGGTTCTGGGGACGGTGCTTAACAAAGTGCCTCAGGATGGTAAAGGGGGATATTACTATTACTACTACTATTACTCCGATGAGCACAGGCCGCGTCCCTGGTGGCAAAAGCTGTTTCGGAAAGAGAAAGCCTCCCGCCATGGCGCGCGGCATGCTGCGGCTACCCCGGCACGTAAGGGGTAAACAAGGTCCATCGGACTGAAGTTTGTTTGCGCCACCCTGGATGGTGGTTATAAATGAGATGCTCAAAACCAGCCTGACGCCTGGCGTCGGGCTGGTTTTGTAAATCCTTGCTGTGCGTGGGGGCAGAAGCCCGGTGCCAGTACTCCCGCCAGCTCTGATGCCAGCAACAGGTCTGATGGCTTGGCCTTTGGATGTATAATCGTGTCGGCTGATTCTGGAAGGAGTAGAGCGACATGCGGCAATTCAGATACTGGAGTCTGGTGCAGGGGCTGCTGGGGCTAACCCTGGGTGCTGTAGCCCTGACCCTGGCCTTACGGCGAGGGGAGAGCTGGCAATGGATTGGGATCCTGCGACACATCCATTGGCCCTGGTATGGCCTCGCCTGGATCGCCGTGCTGGCTGTGAGCGCCGGCAAAGCTTGGCGCTGGCAGGTCCTTTACCCCGCTTCGGCCAGGCCTGTACCCTGGCGGGACCATTTCGCGGTCCTGTTGATCGCCCAGACGTTGAACATGCTTATCCCTGTACGCCTGGGCGAAATTGCGCGCCTGGGATTGATGCAGCAGGCGCACCGGTCTCTGGGAATGACCCTGGGCACGATTGCTGCGGAGAAGGCCCTGGATCTGATAACGACGGGCGCTTTACTCCTGGTCGCTCTGCCCGTGCTGGTGTGGACCGACGCGCGTTGGACGGCTTTGACAGTGCTGGGAAGTGGTGTGTTTGTGGTCATGGTTTTGATCATCCTGGGGCTTACTCACGCTTTCTGGCTTCGGATCCTTGCCCGCCTGCCTCGACCCCGGGATCCCCGCTTGGCCGCGCTGGAGGAACAGGCCCTGCGTCTCCCGCGGGCTTTGCTGGAATGGGCCGCTCAGCTTTCCTGGCAACGCTGGATGGTCGCTTGCTTGCTTTCCGTCGGGGTTTGGGGAGTATCTATTCTGGGCATTGCCCTGGTGTTGTGGGCCTTCGATTTTTATTCATGGCTGGCTGCGCTTAGTTTGATGCTGGCGATCACGTTTACCAATCTTTTGCCCCAGCCGCCAGCACTGGTGGGAACGGTGTTGTTCGTTACCCAGGAAATCCTGGTTGCTTTGGGATGGTCGCATGACCAGGGCCTGGCTGTAGGAGCGGCCTTGAATCTGGCTATGGTCATGCCCATTGTGGCTGGTGGCGTCTGGGCTACCATGACGCGCCTGGCCCGTCTGCCAGCGGGATCGCTGCGGCATCTTTGGGGATTGGACATTCTGGTGCGGGGGCGGAAATGATTGGGATAGTTCTCATCACCTGGCTGGCTCTGGGCACTTTAGCCTGGACTTATGCAGGCTATCCGCTGCTGATGCTCATCCTGGGGCGCTACCGGGCGCGTCCTGTTCAGCGGGCGGATATCACGCCTCGCGTGACCCTGATCATACCCGCTTATAACGAAGAAGCTTACATCGCCGCGCGGATTGAGAATGCTCTTGCCTTGAAGTATCCCCGCGAAGCCCTGCAGATTATCGTGGTTGCCGATGGCTCTACCGATGCCACGCCGCAGGTGGCCCAGGCCTACGCCGCTCAGGGGGTGCAGGTGCTCTTCCAGCCGCCGCGACGGGGCAAAATCGCTGCCATGAATCGTGCCGTCACTTTCGCCACGGGCGAAATCCTGGTCTTCTCCGATGCCAATACGTTTCTTGAAACCGATAGCCTGCGCATGTTGTTGCGCAACTTCGCCGATCCCCAGGTGGGGTGCGTGAGTGGGGCCAAGCACGTCCGCCCTGATATCCAGGCCCAGGCCCAGGGCGAATCGCTTTACTGGCGTTACGAAACATGGCTCAAAGCCGCCGAATCCCATGTGGGGTCAACCTCCGGCGCCGTCGGGGAGTTTTTTGCCGTGCGGCGGGCTTTGTACCGTCCCCTGGCCGAGGATATCATCATTGATGACTTTGTCCTGTCCATGCACCTTCTGCTGGAGGGCTGGCGGGTGATTTACGAACCTCTAGCCATGGCCCAGGAGACTGCCTCACCCTCTTTGGGCGCTGAATGGGAACGTCGGGCGCGCAACATTGCCGGCGGCTTGCAGGCTCTGGCGCGGCTTCGCCCGCTGCTCTTTTCCCGACGCCATGCCTGGGTCGCTTTCCAGTTTCTTTCGCACAAGCTGCTGCGCTGGACGGCGATTTTCTGGATGGGCCTGGCCTGGCTGGGCAGCGCCCTGCTGATAAGCCACCCTGTCTACCGCATCGTCTTCATCCTGCAAAGCGCGTTTTACGCCCTGGCTCTGGCCGGCTATGTCCTGGAACGCCTGGGACATCCCTTCCGTCCTTTCCAGGTGATCTTCTACTTTGTCTTTGGCAACCTTACGGCTGCGGGAGGTTTCTGGCGCTACTTCACACGCCGGCAATCCGCCGTATGGAAAAAAGTGCGCTAGCCGCCTTCCTCCCCCTGGTACTCCTGGGCTTTGTGCTCCTCGCCTGGAGCTGCTGCCTGCCCGCCGCGCTCACCTGGCAGCACAACGGCGCCGATGGCGGAGATTGGGCTACCGCTGCCCTGAGGCGTACCCTGCCCCATCCGCCAGGCGCACCGCTCTATCACCTCCTCACGCGCCTGGTGGTCCGGCTCCCCCTGGATCCCGCCCGAAGCCTGAGCGCGCTTTCCGCGGGCATGGCGGGGCTGAGTGCCGCGCTTTTGAGCGCTGCCTTGCTTTCCGAAGGCGCCAGTCTGGCCTGGGGGGCCGGCCTTCTACTGGCAGCGGCCCCTGCCTTCGCCTCTCAGGCCCTCATCGTCGAGGTTTACACCACGGCGGCTTTGATCATGGCCTTGCTCGTCTACCTGGTCCGGCGCTCCGCACCACCCTGGCTTATTGGGCTGGGGTGGGGGCTGGGGCTGGGCGTTCATCTCACGCTTGCGCTGGCCGGGTTTTGGCTGGTGTTGACGCTGGACTCACGCCGGGCGCGGGTCACGCTGCTGAGCGTGGCAGCCTGGGTTGCGCTGCTGATATACGCCTTGCTCGTCCCTTACCTGGGGCGAGGAGCGCCTTCCCCCTGGGCGGATATGACCACGCTGCGGGGCTGGTGGGCTTACGTGAGCGCGGAACTCTATCACGGCTATGTCTTCAGCCTGCCCTGGAGCGCCTGGCCCCAACGCCTGTTGGCCAGCCTGGGCTGGTGGATCCGGCAATGGACGCCTTTGGCGGCGCTGGGTCTCCTGGGCGGCTGGCGCCGGTCTCTATCTTCGGCGGAGAAAGGCGCCTGGCTGAGCCTGGTCGCCATCAGCCTTTACATGATGGGGTATAATGTATCTGATGCCTGGGTCCAGGGCATAGCTTTTCTACCCCTGAGCTTTTGGCTGGCAGTGCGGGGATGGTCTACCTGGCTGCGGGACCGGGGACACTGGCTCTGGGTGCTGGTGCCGCTTCTGGCCTGGGCCTTGACCATGCCTGGACTGTGTCTGCACGGCGCGGATGAGGCCTGGCGTTGGGCTGAGGCGACCTTGCGCCAGGCTCCGCCCCAGGCGCTGCTGTGCACGCACGCCGATGGGGATACCTTTGCGCTGTGGTATGCTCAGGCGCGTGGCCTGCGCCCTGATGTGCGGGTAGTGGATGTGGATCTGCTGGCCTATGCGCCCTATCGGCGCTATCTGAGCCTGGCGGAAGAAGGTGCTTTGAGCGGATGCCAGGATGTTTATGGGATGGGTGGGCCTTAGCCCGAAGGAGAGAGCATGGCGGTGAACCGCAGGACCATGGCACTGGCTTCGCTGGTGCTGGGGATGGTGTTGGTGTTGATTTGGGGAGCACGCGTCGGCACGGCTGCCTGGCGCCTGCGCCGCAATCTGGCGTTCCTGCAAAGCCTGGATGCAACGGCAGGTAAGGCCGCCTTGCCCCAGCTCTGCACGTCCGTGCGCCAGATGGATGCCGATATGCGTTTGCTGCGTCGGGAGGCGGGGCTGGGGGTTGCGGCGGCGCCGCTGTTGGGCTGGTTCCCGCGCTGGGGCGGGACCTTGCGCGCCGCTCCGGCTCTGGTCGAGGTGGCCCAGGCTTTAACTCACGCCGGACGGGTGGGATGTGAGTTGGTCTCTCCCTTGCTGGCAGGCGATAAGGCCACGACGGCTTCGCTCCCCTTCGTGCTCGATGCGCTGCAGGAGCACCAGGCCGACCTGGAACAGGTGACCCGGGAGCTGGCCCTGGCGCAGGAGGCCTGGGAACAGGTGGACTCTGCCACGTTGGTGCCGTTTGTGGCCCGCCGGGCCGACCTGTTGGATCAGGCCTTGCCGCTGGCGCACACCTTTTTCAGCCTGATGCGCGCGGCCCCCGATCTGTTGGGTCAGGATGGCCCGCGCACGTATCTGGTGCTGGCCTTGAATGAAAGCGAATTGCGTCCTGGGGGCGGCTTCATTTCCGCTGCAGGTGAGGTCGAAGTACA
The DNA here is from genome assembly GCA_034434315.1 of Anaerolineae bacterium. Classification (GTDB taxonomy): domain Bacteria; phylum Chloroflexota; class Anaerolineae; order B4-G1; family SLSP01; genus DAOTZR01. Next base: position 1,540 of record DAOTZR010000004.1, on the reverse strand, counting down.
CCAGGGCCAGCTCAAACGGATGAGCTTTATGGATAGTTACGCTCTGGATAACTTCCATCAGCCTTATCCCCAAGCCCCGGAGCCTTTTCGGCGGTATATGGGGATTGATTTGCTGGTGTATCGCGATAGCAACTGGTGGCCCGATTTCCCCGCGGCGGTGCAGGCGGCCTGGCCTCTGTACCGCCCCGCGACCCCGGCGCCCGACTATGCCGGGGTGATTGCGGTGGACCAGCGCGCTTTGGAGCTGCTGCTGAGCGCGGTCGGTGAAGTCTCCCTGCCGGATAGTTCCGAAACGCTGACCGCGCAAAATGTGCGGGCTTACATCCGCCGTTCCTGGGAACCGCCGGGAGGCGACCCTTCCGCGGTCGGCTGGTGGAGCGCGCGTAAATCCATCATGGGGCCGCTGGCTGCGGCGATAGGGGAGCGTCTGCAAGCTGGACAGTTTGACCCCGCCCGTTTAGGCTATGGTGTGTGGGTGATGCTGCGCGAAAAGCACGTGCAGATCGTGGTGCAGCAGCCTCAGGCCGCAGCAGCTTTACGGGCACAGGGCTGGGATGGCTCCCTGCCGCACGAGCTCGACGGGGATTTTGTGTTCCTGGTGGATGCCAATGTGGGTTACAACAAGGTCAATGAGCGGGTGCGCCAGGCCATCACTTACACCGTTGACCTGCGGCCCGCCGCGCCGATCGCAGAACTGCGCGCTGTTTACACCAACACGGTGACCCGTGATGTTTCCTGTGAACCCTTTTTGGGCTATCCCCCTACTTATCAGGAGATGATCGAACGCTGCTATTGGGATTACATTCGAGTATATGCGCATCCTCAGGCCACGTTGCTGGAGGCACGCGCCGATCCTGTCCCCGCATCGGCTCTGCTAAGCGGGGAGGCGGAGGATGGCGCGGTGAAACTCGATGCCGATCCTTTTGGGCATTGGCGGGTGTTTGCCGGCCTGATGGTGCTGCCGGTGTCCAGCATCCAGGAGCGCTGGTGGCGTTGGGCTTTGCCGGCGGATGTGGTGGCGTGGCAGGTTCGGGAAGGGACGTATCGCCTCCATCTCCAAAAACAGGCCGGGGTGATGCCTTATCCTGTGACGGTGCGCGTCATCTTGCCGTCCAATGTCAGCGTGTTGCGCGCTGAGCCTGCGCCCTCCCGCCAGGCCGCCGGGGAGGTGAGCTGGCAAACTCTGTTGGACCGCGATCGCGATTTTGTGTTGGAGTTAAGGAGGCCTTGAGATGAAACGATCATCCTGGAAATGGGTGTTGATAACGCTGTTTTTAACCGTGTTGGCTCTGACGGCCAGCCCGGCCCTCTGGGCTGCGCCAGGACAGTCGCCGCTGCGTCAATCCGTGCCAACGCGAACGCCCACTCCCACCTACGGGCCGTCCCCCACGCCGACGCTAACTCCTACGTCTACCGGCGCAACCCCTGGCCCCACCCGGACGGGCAGCACGCCGGTGCCGATCTCACCAACCCCGATCGCAACAACTCCGGGTGTGACGGTTACGCCGCTGAACCCGGAAGTAACAGGCACACCGATGAC
>DAOTZR010000003.1:0-7900 GCA_034434315.1 Anaerolineae bacterium | reverse complement strand
GTTTTCGTTTAGCCGTGGCTTGTTACGTCCTCTGGTACCGCCACCGGCCTCGGAAGATTTTCCGGAGTGGATTTTGACCACGTTCATTTACCTGGTTTTAAGCGGCCTTATTCTGGTCACGCAACACTTTCTACTCCCCCGCCTTGTTCAGGCTGAAGAAACAAACCGGGCCCTGGCTCAAGATTTAACCCGGGATCATACTGAATTGGTGCGCCAGACCGAACGATCTCAAAAGCGCGCGCATCGTTTTGAACGTGCTGCCGGGCTTTCGCGTGTGCTGGCACGGGTGACAGATTTGCAGGAGTTTTTCCGCAGAGCTCCGCAGTTGATTGCTGAGGCTTTTGATTTATATCAGGTTAATTTGTATAGCCTGGACCCCCATGGAGAAACGCTTCAACTGGTGTCCGGATCTGGGGCCGAAGCTCAGGCGTTGGTTGAACAGGGGTATACCATTCGCTTGACCGAAAACCATCCTGTAGCTCGCGCTGCTTTACTCAACACTTTTGAAACGCAACTGGTGGAAGCCCATCCCCTCTTCCCTGAAAGCAAAGCCTTGCTCGCTCTTCCCATGGGTGTTCATGGTGAGTTATTGGGCGTTCTGGAGATCCATGGCCGCTATGAGGCTTTTGATGATGACGATATTCATCTTTTCCAGATTGTCGGGGATCAGGTTGCTGCTCTTGGGAATGGTTTGCGCCTGGTTGCCGAGTCTGAGGCGCGCTTAAGCGAATTACGGGACCTGTATGCTCGTTATGCTGGTGTGGCATGGGTTGAGTTATTGAAGCAACTTGACATTCAGACGGTCCAGCTTGGCCGTCTTGATCCTGCTGCTGTGAGTACCCTTAAAACGGAAGTGCTGGCTAAACGTGAGCCACGTTCAGCTTTGATCGGCGAGCACTATGTCCTGCTGATTCCGTTAGTCGTTCGCGGTCTGGTTTTGGGGGTTGTGGCGTTATCTCGTCCCGCAATCCAGGGGGATTGGCCTCTTGAGACCATCATGTTGATACGGAACGCGACCGAGCGCCTGGCATTCGCTCTGGATAACGCTCGCCTTTTCCTGGAGAGTCAGCGCCGGGCTTTGTATGAAGAGCAACTCTCCCATCTTGGCGAAGCGGTCTGGTCAGCTGCAGATATCGAGGGCGTGATGGAACAAGGGGTGGTGGAATTGGGGCGTTTGTTGCAAGCCAGTGAGGTAAGTCTCTGGCTGACTTCAAGTTCCACAAGCTCGCATCAGTCTGTTTAGCCAAGGAGCCGGACATGAGTCGTCTGCGCAAGGTTCTGGATTTCACCAACGAATACGCAAACTGGCGCGCCCGTGTTCTGGATACGTTGCTGACTGTCAATTTTATAGCTGCTGTTGTCGTAGCACTCGTAAACGTTCCGGATCTTGTGACGGGCCCAACCAACGTTACCTGGACGTATCTGGCGGCTTCTGTCTTCTTGATGCTCCTTAGTGGAAGTCTGGCGTGGGGTCGGGAGCGCTTGTCGCACACCCTCCGCGCTGGCATTTTTCTGGGCATCTTTTTTGTTTTCTCTTTTTATCTGGTAGCCGGTTCCGGCCTAACAGGAAGCGGCCGGCTTTTCCTGTTTGCCGGCGCTATGATGACCGGGATCTTGCTGGAGGAACGTTATCTTTTCTTCTGGTTTGGGATCACTGTTGCTGCGTTAGTTCTTTTAACGCTAGGACGTTACCTGGATATATATCAGCCCTGGCTGGACATTGATCCTCTGTACGTGCGTGATTGGGTACTGGCTACTGTAGTCTACGCGATGTTGTTGCTGGCGACCGGAGCGGCTCAGGTTATGTTCGCTCGTGCGCAAGCCCATGCTATTGCACTAGTGCAGGAGCAGACAAAAAATTTAGAGCGTGTTCAACAGGAGATGGCGCAGCGAGCCCAAGAACTCGAGCGCTCTTATGCGGAGATTGAACGCCGCGCCAGGTATCTGGCAGCTACGGGCGAAATCAGCCGTGTTGCGGCCTCGATTCTGGACCTGGAGACACTTCTGGAAGAAGTAGCGCAGCTCATCTCTCAACGTTTGGGGTTTTATCATACCGGGATTTTCCTGTTGGATCAGGCCCGTGAGTGGGCCGTGTTACGCGCCGTTTCCTCTGAAGGAGGTCGGCGCATGTTGGCGCGCGGTCACCGTCTACGTGTGGGACGGCAGGGCATTGTGGGTTACGTGGCTGCTACGGGACGTGCCCGCATTGCGCTGGACGTAGGTGAAGATGCGGTCTTCTTCAACAACCCTGACCTCCCCGATACGCGTTCAGAAGTGGGACTCCCGCTTATTTCCCGCGGTCGGGTTATTGGGGTGTTAGATGTGCAAAGCACTGAGGCGGGTGCTTTCACCCAGGAAGATGTGTTGGTGCTCCGCAGTCTGGCCGACCAACTGGCCCTGGCGATTGAAAATGCGTTCTTGTTCGAGGAAACGCAGGCAACTCTGGAGCGAGCGCGCCGTGGTTACAGCGCTGAGGTGCGTGCGGCGTGGCGCAAACGCTATTCCAGAATCATGGGGTATCGTTATACCCGTTCCGGGGTCCAACCGCTGCATGAGGTGAGGGAAACCTGGCCTGCGTTGACAACCGAGCCCGTGGTAGATGCCCAGAACCGTATGTTCGTGCCTCTGGTTCTGGCCGGAACTCTGATCGGGGTTTTGCGTCTGCAGCGCCCGCCTGATCAGCCCTGGAAACCGCAAGAGGTGACTTTTGTACAGCGAGCTTCGGTTGAACTGACTCAGGCTTTGGAAAATGCACGCCTGATTCACGAATCGCGGGAGCGGGTACAGCGTCAGCAAACCCTCGCCCGGATTGTCGAACAGGTACGCTCTTCGATGAACCCGGAACTTATCCTTCGTACAGCCGCTCATGAATTGGGTCGGGCCCTGGGAACCCAGACACTGGCGGAGTTACGTTCGACCGCAGACCAGGTAACGGGTCCTACCCTGCGTATCGGTGTTTTGTCTTCTATGACCGACGTTAAAGGGGCGATATTATTGCAACCTACGTTTGAAGCAGCTCAACTTGCAGCGCAAGAGATTAATGGTCGGGGTGGTCTGATGGTTGGAGATACCCGCTATCAGGTGCTTATCGTGGTGGAAGATGACCGGACCAATCCTGACACCTCTATGGAAGCTGCGGAAAAGTTGATCCGTGAGGACGGGGTTCATGCTATTGTAGGGCCCCAGTTCAGCGCCAATGCGATTGCTGCGGGGGCGGTGGCCGAGAGGATGGGAGTTCCTCTGATTAGCCCAATGGCAACCAATCCCCTGGTGACGCAGGGACGACGATTTGTTTTCCGGGTAGGCTTTCTGGATGACATTCAAGGAACGGCCCTGGCTCGCTTCGCGCTGGAACATCTTAAGTCCCGCCGGGCAGCCATACTCTTTGATGTGAATAACCCCTATAATCGAGGTATAGCTGAAACTTTCCGGCGCGCTTTTGAGACCAACGGTGGTTCTGTCGTTGCCATAGAACCCTATACAGCGGGCAAGCGTAATTTCAGCACTAACCTGGAGCGGATCCGGGAGAGCAAAGCCGAAGTTTTGCTTTTGCCCAACTACCCGGAAGACCTTTATCTTCAAACACGTCAGATACGCGAAAAGGATCTTCCTGTCACGCTTCTTGGTGGCGATACGTGGGGTATTCTCGATTTTACCTTGCCAGAATTGGCAGGAGCTTATTATAGCCATCATTGGAACCCGGAGGTGGATTCGCCTGAGTCCCGTGCTTTTGTGAAGTTGTATCAGGAGCATTACGGACGTACACCTATGATTACGGCAGCCCTCACTTATGATGCCATGCAAATCATTTTCCGGGCTGTGCAGGATCAGGGTGAGATAGAACCAGCCGCCATTCGCGCAGGTATTGCAGCGTTACGCAACTTCCGGGGCGTGAGCGGTCTGATTACGTATGCCGGACGCAATGACCCTTTGAAAGATGTTTTCATTATGCGCGTTTATGAGGGTGCTGCTCAGGTTTGTGCTGTAATTGCACCAGAGTGAGGTCAATGATGAACGTTCGCATTTGGAACCGTAGTCTGATAGCCCGCATTCTCCTGGCTTTTTCGATAGTGCTGTTCGCGAGTATTGCCTTGTTAGGGGGTGTGGCTTATGCTCGTGCGCGGAACAGCTTACGTGAGACAGCTTTGACCCGTCTGGACACTATCGCCACCCTGAAAGAAGCTGAACTGAACCGCTGGGTGCAAGACCAGCAACAACTGGTGCTGCTGCTCAGCGCTTTGCCGGACTTACAACAGCAGACGGCAACTCTGGTGCATGTCGGACCTACAGATCCTGCCTACCAATCTGCCTATCAGGCACTCAGTCAGCAAATTATGCTGCTGGCCTTGAATAATCCCAATCTTCAGGAGTTATTTCTCTTACACCCTGGCGATGGCAAAGTGCTGATTTCGTCCCAGAAAAATCACGAGGGCCAGTATCATGTGAATGATCCGTATTTTACAGCGGGTCGTCAGGCTTTGACCGTTCAAAATATTTATCCTTCACCGGAAACCGGTCGCCCAGCATTTACCATTTCGGCGCCTGTTTATGATGCAGAAAAAAATCTGATCGGGGTTTTGGTGGCACACATTGACTTGGCGCGCCTGGATGAGCTTTTGCTATCGCGTACTGGCTTAGGACAAACAGGCGAGGTGTATCTGGTGGACCGCTTTAACGTGCCGGTCTCCGCTTCGTTTTATGGCAGCGAGGAATTTCCGCGTGGTGTCCATTCATTGGGGATTGATGCTGCTGTCTTGAGGCAGGAAGACGGGGCCGCCGGGTACGTGAATATGCGCGGGAGACCTGTGTTTGGCGCCTATCGCTGGATGGATGACCGCGAAATGGCCTTGTTGGTCGAAATAGCTCAATCTGAGGCCCTGTTGCCGGCTATGCGACTGGCATCAGATCTGGTTGTGGCTGGCCTTGGATTATGGCTTTTAATGCTTCTGGGTACTTATGTGCTGGCCCGTCAGGTCAGCCGTCCGATTTTGATGTTGACGGCTATAGCTCAAAGCGTGACTGCAGGGAAGTTGGACCTGGACGTCCCGGTTCTTACGCAAGATGAGATCGGTACCCTGGCTCAAACGTTTAAGGATATGTTGGAGAAACTGCGCCGTTCTTACGAGGAATTGGAACGCCAGGTTGAAGAACGGACGGCAGTGCTCAAACGGCGCAATATGCAGATTACCGCTGCTGCCGAGATCTCACGCGAAGCTCTGAGCATCCGGGATGTGGATACGCTTTTGCAACGTGTGGTGACATTTATCTCTGAGCGTTTTGGGTATTACCATGCGGGTATTTTCCTGGTGGATGAGAATCGTGAATATGCTGTATTGCGGGCTGCCTCTTCTGAGGGGGGAAAGCGCATGTTAGAACGGCACCATCGTCTGGAAGTTGGGCGGACCGGGATTGTTGGTTACGTCGCGGCGGTAGGCGAGCCGCGGATTGCTCTGGACGTCGGCGAGGATGCCGTATTCTTTAATAACCCCGACTTGCCCGATACCCGGTCTGAAATGGCGTTGCCTCTGCGTGTGCGGGGTGAGGTCCTGGGGGTTTTGGATGTGCAGTCAACTGAGCCAGAGGCCTTTACCGAAGAGGATGTGGAGGTCTTGCAAGTCATGGCCGATCAACTGGCCGCCGCTATTGAGAACGCTCGTCTTTTCCGGGCCTCTGAAGAACGGATGCGCGAGATCAATTTGCTTTTGCGCCAACAGGCCCGCGAAGGTTGGCAACGTTTCCGCACCTTGCGTGAGTTGCCCGCCTACGCTTACGATGGCATCGAGGTCACAGAGTTGCCTGAACGCGAGTTTTTACCTGCCCAATACGCTGCTCTACTCGAAGTCCGGGGTGAATCGATTGGCCGTTTGGGAGTGTTGCGCGCCGAACATCCCCTGGAATTGGATGATCTGGAGTTGATTCGCGCTGTAGCCGAGCAAACCAGCCTGGCTTTGGAAAATGCTCGTTTGTTCATGGAGACCCAGGCCAGCCTGGTCGAGCTGGATGTTTTGTATCGTGCCAGCCAGTCTCTTGGTCAGGCACGTACATTCCAGGAAGCACTGGCGGTGTTTATGGAGTATATAGGCTCAGCCATGATAGACCGCGCGGTGCTTTTGCTGGGAGTTGCGGATTTGCCTGAGGGGAGCGGGGAAGTTCAGGTTATGGCTACCTGGGCATTGCAGAACGATTGGACCGGGAATATCGGGCAGACCTGGTTTGTTCCTGCGGATACGGTATTTACACGGGCCAGTGAAGCACCTTATGTGCTTGAAAATTTGGAAAGCCCATTACTGGACAAGCCTTCGCGCAGCTTCTTGCGGGACACCTTGGGGTTCTATAGCGCAGTTGTGTTACCTTTGCGTTTGGGAACACACTTGTCAGGTTGGGTTGTTATAGGCTCTAATCGGCAAACTTACCAGCCTGAACCGCGCGAGGTGCGTTTGTATGGGGCTTTGAGTGACCGAATGGCTGTGGTGATTGAAGGCTTGCGTTTGCTGGAGGCCACTTTGGAACGGGCCGAGCGCGAAAGGATGGCAGCAGAGATCGCTGCACAATTGCGTGCGTCACTGGATCCGGATACGATCTTACAGACGGCAGCGCGTGAATTTGGCCGGGTTTTCAATACCCGCTGGGTAAGTGTGCGCTTGGATGTATCACCATTATCATCTTCTTTAGATGAGGAAAGGCATAGGGCCGGAGCTCAGGACAACTGAGCCAGGGGAGGGTGTTATGAGCGAGACAAAGCCGCAGGAATTACAGATACATCTCCAGGAAGACCGGGAACTCATCCTGCGGGCACGGCGTTTGCGCTGGGCCGCTCCTTTGTTGGGCATATTGGATTTAGGGGTTGGGGCTGCGGCTTCGTTGCTGTGGGCGCACTATCATGCCTGGCAGGGATTGCTTCTGGCGGGGACCTATGTGCTTTGGGCAATAGCTGCTTTAGGGGCATGGTACCTGGCTGGACAGCAGAAAGTCCGGGCCGCGGCGCGCTTACTTCTTTACCCCTTCCTGGCATCAGGGATTCTTGTGAATGCCTTGACTTCCGGGGTGGAATGGTTGGTAGTCGCTGCGGTTTTGTTGGTGGGGTGGCCGCTGTGTTTCTTGATTTTTGCACGGCGGAGAATCTTCTTTTGGGAGGGCGTGGTTTTTGCTGGCGCAGGCCTGACCTACCTGGCAGCGCATATCCCCGGTTTGCCGCGCGTGGCTTTGAGTTTGCCCGGACAGGAATGGCTGGTAACTCTGGCTCCCGCGGTTGCAGTAGCCCTTGCTCTGTTTATGGTCTGGCAGGCGTTTTTCGTTTCGTATCAGCGGGGCATCCGTCTGCGTTTGCTGGTGGGATTTGTGATGATCGTTTTGTTGCCTGCCATACTGATCACGATTGCCTCAATCAACCTGGGCCTGCGTCAGGGAGAGCGCCAGGTCCTCAATCAGCTGGTTTCGGTGGCTACATTGAAGGAAGCTGAAATCAATCTGTGGATTACCGATCTGCAGCTCGACTTGAAGGCCCTATTGGCTCAGGAAGATACTTTGATGCGCTTGCGCCTGATGCAAGAAGCGCAACCTGGAACAACGCTTTACATCGAAAGCTACAACCGACTCCAGGTACGGTTTAACGGTATGGTGGAAGAAACCCAGAGATTTGAAGAGATCTTCTTACTGAATACGACCGGAAAAGTGTTGCTTTCCACCAACACTCTGCGTGAGGGCCGCGCCTACGCCGATCGTCCCTTTTTTACCCGCGGTTTGCTGCTTTCCTATGTCGAACCTCCCCGCCTGGATGAACTGACCGGAAGACGCTCGGTTTTCGCCAGTGCTCCGGTTCTTAATGAAAGGGGGAATGTTGTCGCTGTCCTGGTGGGTAGGGCCAATCTTAATCAGCTTACGGGCATCATGGGGGAGCGCG
>DAOTZR010000002.1:0-9605 GCA_034434315.1 Anaerolineae bacterium | reverse complement strand
GGGCTTCGGCGATGTTCCCCTGCTCCTTCTCCAGCAGCGCCCAGGCTTGCCAGGAGACGGCGTCGTTGGGGTTGACCTGCGTGGCGCGCTCGAAGAGGCGGCGGGCGTCTTCGATCCGCCCCTGATACTTGAAGGCCAGCGGCAACTTTGTGGTCAGTTTGCGCTCCTCGGCGGAGGGGTCGGCGGCAAGCAGGCCGCCCAGCGCGGCGAACAGGTCCTGGTAGAGATAGCGCTCTTCCGGCAGGCGGTGGCCGGCCAGCAACTTCAGGGCGTGCTCGGCGATCCAGGGGTGGCGGGTATACAGGCGCTGCGGTTCGCTTTCGGTGATCTCGGTCAGTTCACCGCGCAGGGGTTCCCGCAAGCGATGGGAGAGGTCCGCCTCGGCGCAGGGCAGAAAGGCGGCCAGCAGGCGGCGGCTCATCCAAAAGCCAAAGCGGTGCACCAGGGCAATGCCGGCGTAGCCGCGCAGCAAGAGGGCCGCCCGTTCTTCGCCATAACGTCCCTGCAGACGATCAAAGACGCTTTCCAGAATGGCCTCGAAGGATCGTCCGGCACGGGCGGTGATCAGGGCCGGGAGCAACTGCCCATCGGCCTGCAGGCGGTTGAGGAAATAGTCCAGCCGCTGCTGGGGTGGGAGATCGGCCAGGCTGCCCAGGGCGTTGCCGGCCTCCAGGCGCGCCAGGATGGCCTGGACTTCGTCCTCCTCCAGGCGGGAGAGGGGAAATTCTTCCACCGTCGTCAGGCTTTTCAGTGCGCTGCGCAGGGGACTGTTCGCCCATTCGTGGCTGCGCGCCGTGCCGAGCAGGACAAAGGGCAGGGCGCTTATGCTCAGATCGCTATACAGGGAGAGCAGGTTGTCCACATAGGGCAATTCGTCCATGCAAATCAGGACGGGGCCCGCCTGCTCAAAGGGACGCTCATAGGGCTGAAAGACATGACCGCTATGCCGCCAGAGGACCGGCATCCCCCGGGCGGCAGCCTCCCAGGCCAGGCGCATGAGCAGGGTGGTCTTGCCCTCGCCGGAAAGCCCGGTGATTACGCCCACCCGCTGGCCCGGCTCGCCCTGGACAAATTCCATCAATGCCGGAAAGAGCCGGCGCGGGGCATCGTGCTCCCTGGCGATATTGGCCCAGTTTGGGCGCGTGCCGTTGTAGAAATCGGCCGGCGTGCCCCTTTGCTGCGCCTGGCGGAAGGCCTCGTCCAGCAGGATGAAGGCAAAGCCACCCTGGTGACCGAGCTGGACCCGGTTGCCATCGCCGCTGATGATAACCGTGTGTTCGGCGCTGCCCTGAACGGTAATGTTGCGTTCTGCTATCATAGTTCGGTGATTTTCTTCGCAATTTTGGGCGGCGATGGCGCTCGTCCTCACATCCCGCCTGACGCTAGTTTAGCATCAAAATTACGGCAGGCAACCGGGAGGGCAAGGGCATCGCCCTTGCCCTCCTATAGCTGAATCTCCTTATCGAAACCGGACGCCGGGGCGCGTTGGCTTCTGATGAACGGCGCCGGGATGGGAGATTAAAGGCAGTTGCCGATTCGCTGAACTTTGGTTATACTCACGGTGATGTTGGGTTGAATAGGGGGGATACATGCCTATCTACGAGTATTACTGCCCGGCCTGCCATGGCCGTTTTCGCCATCTGGCGCGCACTTACAACGCGCCCCCGCCGCCTTGTCCTCGCTGCGGTTCGACGGAGGTGGAAAAGCTGATTTCCGCAGCGGCTGTTTTGCACGGTGAGGAGCGCCATACTGAACAGGTCCGGGCCCAGGCTGCGGCTTTGCCTCCGGATGATCTGGCCGCAGCCGCTCGCCTGCTGCAGGAGTCCGGGCGGCTCCAGGATGCGGAGGGCTTGTTCGGCAGCGCGGCTTATCGCGAGCTGCTGGCCCGTCGCGCCGAGGGGGCCACGGATGCCGACCTGGAGGACCTGGTCCCCGATCTGATTCGCCATACTGAACAGAATGAGGCCATCGCTGCGGCGACAGCCGCGGCTCTTTCCGGACAGATGCTCGATGCCGTTGACGAACATGCCCGGCAGGTCCACGATCACGAACACGAGCACGATCACGACCATGACCACGATCACGAGCACTCGCCCGCCAAACGGCGGCAAGGCGCCACGGATTTAGGGTGGGGCTGAGCGGACAAAGTTTTATGGTGCGAACTTCTGGGGCCAGGTACCCCGTCAACTTAAAAAAAACAAGAAAGGAGCCATGATGTGCGAAACGCATTTTGATTCGTTGGATGCAGCCCTGGCTTTTCTCCAAAGCCACGCCATCGAAATGGTGGACCTGAAGTTCTGCGACCTGTGGGGCCGCTGGCATCACGTGACCATACCGGCGGCACAGTTCAACGCCCGCATGATGGAAGAGGGGGTGGCTTTCGATGGCTCCAGCGTCGGCTTTAAGTCCGTCAGCGCGGGGGATATGGTGCTGGTCCCCGACCTGCAGACGGGTTTCCTCGACCCTTTCTGGGAGGCGCCGACGCTCAGCTTCATCTGCCGCACGCATGAGGCTGATACGCGCGAGCTGTTCCCTTACGACCCGCGCAATATCCTCATCCGCGCTGAGGATTATTTGCGCGCCACCGGTCTGGCGGATAGCTGTCTGTGGGGGCCGGAGTTCGAGTTTTATGTGTTCGATAAGGTGGCCTATGAGAACAAGATGAACGCCGCCTCTTATCGCGTGGAGTCCAGCGAGGCCGACTGGCAGAGCCAGAGCATGGGCTGCGGCTATACGATTCCACGCCATGGCGGATATCACGCCATCCCGCCCCAGGACCGCCTGTACAATCTGCGCTCTAAGATCAGCCTGTACCTGATGCAGATGGGCATCGAGGTGAAATACCATCACCATGAGGTCGGCGGGCCGGGGCAATGCGAGATCGAGACGCCCATGTTGCCCACGCTCCACGCGGCGGATGCTGCGATGCTGGTGAAGTATGTGGCGCGGATGACCGCTTTCCAGCAGGCCATGACCGTGACTTTCATGCCCAAACCGCTCTACGGCGAGGCCGGGTCGGGTATGCATTTCCATCAGAACTTGTGGAAAGCGGGCGTGAATGTGTTTTATGATCCGCAGGGCTATGGGACGCTGAGCGCGCTGGCCACGGCTTATATGGCCGGGCTGCTGGAGCACGGCGGGGCGGTGATGGCTTTCACCAATCCCAGCACCAACTCGTATCGCCGCCTGGTTCCAGGCTTCGAGGCGCCCGTCAGCGCTATTTTCTCCCTGGGCAATCGCAGCGCCGCCATCCGCATCCCCAAGTACGCCAATCAGCCGCATTCGGCCCGCTTTGAGTTCCGCCCGCCCGATGCTACCTGCAATCCCTATCTGGCCATGGCGGCGCAACTCATGGCCGGCATTGACGGCATGGTCCGGCGGCTCGACCCCACCGCGATGGGCTTTGGCCCGATTGATGACGATATCTTTAGCTGGCCGGCGGAGAAGCGCGCCGCCATCAAGGCCCTGCCCACCTCGCTCGATGCAGCCATGGATGCGCTGGCCCAGGATCACGCTTTCCTGCTGGCCGGCGAAGTCTTCAACCGCGATCTGCTCGAACGCTGGGAGGCGCAAAAGCGCAAAGAGGACCGCGACGTGCGCAACCGGCCCCATCCTTACGAAATCGAACTGTATTACGACTTGTGAGAAATCCTTTTTGAAGGTATAAAGAGCCAGGGGAACATCTAATGTTCCCCTGGATTGTCTACATTCAGGAGGCTTTATGGGTATCCATTTTGGAACGGATGGCTGGCGGGCTGTAATCAGCGACACATTTACCTTTGAAAACGTGCGTCTGGTAGCTCAGGCGATTGCCGATTACGTGTGGGAAAGCACCACACGTGAAACTCCGGAAGTGGTCATCGGCTTCGATACGCGCTTTCTTTCCGACCGGTATGCCGCGGAAGTGGCGCGCGTCATGGCGGGGAATAATATCGTAGCCCATCTCACCCGCGCCGACACGCCGACGCCGATCGTCTCTTACGCCGTGATGGCCATGAAGTGTGAGCTGGGGGTCATGATTACCGCCAGCCACAACCCGCCGCGTTACAACGGCATCAAACTGAAGGCTAATTTTGGCGGTTCGGCTTTACCCGATCAGTGCAAGCAGGTGGAGCTGCTGCTGGATGTCAATCAGCGCCAGGGACGCGGCCCCAATCTGATGGACTATCAGCAGGCGCTCAAACGGGATCTCATCCGCCGTTTTGACCCCAACTGGTCCTACTACGAGCACATCAGCCGCCTGCTCAACATGGACGCCATCTCGGCGGCGGAACTGCACGTTGTTGCCGATGCGATGTACGGCGCGGGGCGAGGCGCCTTCCGTGACTTGCTCAGCCGTACCCGTTGCCGTTTGCACGAAATCCGCCACGAAATGAACCCCGGCTTTGGCGGCATTCATCCCGAACCCATTGCGCACTACCTGCAGGCCCTGGCCGCCGCCGTCAAATCCGTCCATGCCGACGTTGGCCTGGCCACCGATGGCGACGCCGACCGCATCGGCGCTATGGACGCCCTGGGCAACTTCGTGGACCCGCACCACATCTTCGCCCTCAGCCTGCAGCACCTGGTCGAACATCGCGGCTGGACGGGCAACGCCGTTGTGCGCACCGTCTCCACCACGCGCATGATTGACCGTCTGGCAGAGCAGTACGGCCTCAAAGTCTACGAAACCCCGGTCGGCTTCAACCACATCGCCGACTACATGCTCAACGACGACATCCTCATCGGGGGCGAGGAATCGGGCGGCATTTCGATCAAGGGGCACATCCCCGAAGGGGACGGCATCATCATGGGCATGCTCCTGCTGGAAATCATGGCGACCGAGCGCGCGCCCTTACACGAAATCATCGCGCGCCTGCAAAAGCGCGTCGGGCCGGCGATCTACGCCCGCCAGGACATCCCCCTGCAGCGCCCCATCTCCAAGAAGGACATGGTCGCGCGCCTGACCCAGGAGCCACCAACCCAACTGGCCGGGCAGACCATTCGCGACATCCTCACCCTCGACGGGGTCAAATACCTGCTGGCCGACGATGCCTGGCTCCTCATCCGGCCTTCGGGCACCGAGCCGGTATTGCGCGTCTACGCCGAAGGCCGCAGTGCCGACGAAGTCGAAGCTCTCATCGCTTACGGTGAGTCCCTGGCCAGGTAGTGCCCGGTTAGCCAGGATTTTACGCTTTCGGCCGTCTTACCTCTCTCACCCTCACCCCCCGCTCTCCCCTTGAAAAGGGAAACCGGGGGCTTTAAAGATGGGTTTTACAGGTGGCGAAGCCGCCTGCAAAACCCATGCTTACTCCCCCTCTCCTCTCCCGTTTGGGGGGGAGAGGAGAGGGGGCAAGGGGGTGAGGTGAGGGCCAAAGTCAGCGCCATCGGTACGCGGACGTCCCGTTCGCTCCGCATTGTGGTATAATGCAGCCGCACCGGGGAAGTGTCGGAATGGGCAGACGAGCGTGACTTAGGATCACGTGCCGTAAGGCGTGCGGGTTCAAGTCCCGCCTTCCCCACTACACCAGCAAACGCAACTGGGCCCGATCCTGCTCCACCAGCGGATCGAGGCCCCAGTAAGCATCCAGCTCCACGCGCGTCTGCAACTCCTCCAACATCCGGCGCAGCAGGCGGAACTTTACCACGATCCACCCGCGGTCCAATCGGGCTTTCAGCGCCGTATCGCGGGCCAGGCGCCAGGCCAGCACCGGCGCGCGGCTGCCCGGCAACACCAATACCCCCCGGCATCCCGGCGGCACCGTCTGCGCCAGCACCGGCGTCAACGTAGCGTGCAGCGCCACGCGGAACGCATAACGCGGCGCACCTTCTTCCAGCCACACCCCATCCCAGCCTGGGGCGGTAGCTACCTCAAACCCCAGGCGTTGGCCCAAATGCGCCAGCCCCTCACAGCACTGCTGCACCTCAAAGGCGCGCGCCTGTGCCCGGTCCTCCGCGCGCAGGCTCAACGTACCGTCGGCCCGCGTTTGCGTATAGGCCTGCAGGCACAACTCCACCAGCTCCGGTTCCGGCGTCAGCGGACCGGAAAAGCGCGCATACAAAGCCGCGCGCAGGGCCTGAGCGGCCCAGCTTTCCCGCTCCTGGAGCAACTCCCAGAGAGCTAGCTCCACCCGTTCGCACAAAGGCGGCGCGCTCGCGTCGCTCCTGGTTGGCGTGAGCAATCCTTCCGCCTTGGGCGCCTGCCGCAGCGCGCGCAGGGCTTCTTTTTTCTGATGAAAAAGGGTACACGCCAGCGCCACTTCAGCCGCTGTGGGCTGCCCGCGTGCCTGCACCACGCTTTCGACGGTCAGCGCGTCCGCAACCGGGGCCTGGGCCGCATCTCCCAACCGCAAGCGCGCCCCGGCGCTGCTCACCCCCCAGACCTGGATGCCCAGATCGGCCTCCGCGGCGGCGGCGATGGCCGTCGCCAGACTGGGCAGATGCAGGCCTGCCGTATGCAACAGCACCGGCGCGCCCGGCTGGAGGAAATCGCGCACATGCCGTAGCGCCAGCCCCAGCGCTCGCCGGGCCCATTCCCCATCCAGGCGGCGCCGATCTAGAAACGCAAGCAAAGCCGGCGGCGCGGCCTCATCCCACAGCCAGCAGCGCCACAGAGCGCTCAAGGCCCAATGCAGCGCCTCCGAAACGGGCGGATGAATCACCACACCCTGCAAGGATCCCGGCGTCAGGCGCGAGCGCAACTGGCGCAGCGGCCAGTTCAGCAGCACATACCCTGGTTCCGACGAAGCCAGCAGCGCCTCCAGCGTCGGAGCGGGCTGGAGCGTGGCCCCGTTCGCCGTGCCCAACAACTCCGCGCGGGCCTGCAACAACAGCACCTCCGGATTCACCTCTACCCACTGGGCCGGGATGTGGAAACTGCGTGGGGGCGCGGCGGGCGGCACATCGGCCCACAGACTCGTACTGCGGTCGCACACCTCCACCAGGAGCGCACGCGCGGCGCGGCGCTCCTCCTCATTAGGCAGGGACATCACCCGCGGTAACAAATCCATCAGCACGCTCAACACCCGCGGCGGATACAGCGCCACCAGCGCCTTGATGGCGTCCGTCTGTTCCGGGGCCAGCCGGGTTGCGCGGTGCAGGGCCAGATGATAGGCCGGGCCGATGCCCAGGGCAAAGCGTTCGGCGGCGCGCGCATCCGCCTCATCCGTCGGCCCTTCGACCAGCCCACACGCGGGGCACTGCACCCGTTTACGCCGGGGAACCTTCTCCTGGCGTTCCCAGAAGAAAACCTGGACCTGTCCCGGCTTGCCGCATTGGGGGCAGCCGCTCTGGTACAGGGCGCGGAGATGGTACACCAGGGGCTGGCCGGCTTTGGGGCGATCCAGCAGCTGGCTGAGCGCGGTGTGAATGGTCAGGGAGGAAAGCGGCCTGAGGGCGAGATCGAGGGCAAAGTGCGTAAAAGGATTCAGATTAACAGCGATGACCCGGCATCCGGCCTGCACCAATTCGCGGATATAGGCCGGATTGCCGGTTCCCACATCGAGCCAGAGGCCGCCGCCGGGGAGGGGGGGAAGCGCTGCATGCACCTCGGCTGGCCGATAATGGCGCAGCGGCGGGGTTGCAGGTCGCAAGGTCCCCGGCAGGGCGCAGGCGTTCATGGGCTCGAGTTTTTCGCCATGGCCAGGGCGAATTCCAGCTCCGTCACCTGCGGCGGGCCGTAGCTCATGTACACAATCTCCCCAGTGCCATTGGTGACGATGAAAGCGGGCGTACCGGCGATGGCCCAGCGCGCGGCCAGTTGCTGGCCTACAGGGTCGGCCACATCCACCCGCACTACAGCGGCCCGTCCGGCCAGTTGCTTTTCAAGGCGGTCAACCGTGGGCTTGGAGGCCAGACAAATCGAGCAGCGATTGGAGTAAAACTCGATCAGGGTAGGCTGGCCGCTGCGCAGATTGGCATCGAAGGCTGCCACCGAATCCAGCGGCGTCCCCGGCGTGCGCAGGAACAGATACGCCACACCCAAAACCGTCAGTACCAACAACGTCAACCAGTTTTCGCGGACAAAACGTTTCAACCCTTCCATGTTCGGCTCCCACAATATTGATGATTAAGTACTTCTATTTTATACAAAAAAGCCTTCCTGACAAGACCGGGTTTGAATGCAGGACACCTGTTCGCGGTTGCCCTGCAAAGCGTGACCTCACTGCCAAAAGGCCCTGGCCGCCCGAAGCAAGCCCGGCGTAACTACCTGCTGCCTTCATCGCCCGCAAACCCCATCTTAATACCCCCCGCTTTCCCCTTTATGAACGTTAAAAATTTAATCGGGTAACGGCGGGCCAGTCGAATGGGAGTGGAGAGAGCAAGCCCGGCGATAATTCGGCGTTGGGCCTTCGGCTAACGGTCGGCCTACGCCGACCGGGTCAGGCGTCGGCCGACCAGTAGAAGAGCTGGTGTAGGGGTGGCTGCACGCTTCGGCCTCCGGCGCCTCCGCGATGGCCCGTCTCCCTGTCCGGTTACCTGTCACGCGACCTCGTGCCTTGTTACCTGATTAAATTCGGAGAGAGCAGGGGTTAGGGGGGGCGAGGGGTAATGCGATCAAAAGAGCAAATCCTGGCTGGCTGACAAAGCAGCCGGCAGTTACAAAAAAATCCGTGTTCATTCGTCGCATCCGTATCCATCCGTGTTCTATGCCACAAAGTTGCGTATCAGCCAGGATTTTTGCAGTGGACTCAAGCGTAAAAAAGCCGTAGCCCAGATACCTGAGCTACGGCCTGACAAAACTGCGGGAACGGCGCGCGTTAGCCGAACTTGTAGGCTACGCCAAAGCCGCCGCGCGGCAACTTCCAACCGATGTTGTTATAGGGACAACCCACGCGGCAGCTTCCGCATTCCACACAGGCCTGATATCCTACCTGAATCTTGCCGTCGTTGGCCAGGGTGTAAACCCCCACCGGGCAGAAGGTCAGGCACGGCTTGTACTGGCAGCGGGCGCACACCGCATGATCTTTGATCCACAGATGGGCCTGCTCCTCATCCACGAAATACTTCAACGACATGAGCATGTCGTCCACATAGACCGTGGGCAGGGAGTCCTTCAGCTCCTTAGGGAGTTCTTTTGCTGTGAATTCATCACCTCGTTTCATTGCCATCTTACCACCCCATCACCGAACGACCCATGGCGATGATGTCCCCGGCGGCTTTGAGCAGGGGACGCCGTTGGGTCAGAGCTGCGTAGATATCCTGGAAGAGTTGCTTCTTGGGCTTTCCGTAGGCCGTGAAGAAGTTCCCCAGCGCATCGTTGAGGAAGCGTGGGTACACGTCCATGAACTGCGGGTGCTGCTCCAGGAAGCGGGAGAAATTGCGGTATTGCTTCAAGTCCTGCAGGATGAAGCTCTGGCGCAGGCGGTCCTCATACCGCGACATGGTCTTGGCGGAGAAATCACCGCGGCTGTGCGCTTCGATAGCGGTTTCGCCCGCCAGTTTGCCCGCGATGATGGCCATGTTGGTGCCTTCCCAGTGCAGGGCGTTGACCATGGCCGCGGCATCCCCCGCCACCAGCGCGCCGGCGGTGTAGAGCTTGGGCATATCGCGCCAACCGCCTTCGGGGATGAGGTGCGCGCCGTATTCCACCAGTTGCCCGCCTTCGACCAGTGGGGCGATGGCCG
>DAOTZR010000001.1:0-8036 GCA_034434315.1 Anaerolineae bacterium | reverse complement strand
AGGGGGGAATCAGGCGGGAGCGGTTCTACTTCCGTGACATCCAGCGCAGCGCCGCCAATGGTTCCGGCCTGCAACGCGGCGATCAGGGCCTGCTCATCCACCACTGCGCCGCGGGCAATGTTGATGAGCCAGGCGCCGGGTTTCATGGCCTGGAGCGCCTCTGTCTGAATCAGATGCCGGGTTTCAGCCGTGAGGGGAACGGCAATGACCACAAAATCGGATTGGGCCAGCAGCTCATGGAGCCGGGTTGGTTCAAAGAGGGCATCAACGTAGGCCGCGCCCTGTTCGGGATGGCGCCGCGTCGCTATGACGCGCAATCCTAAAGCCTGGCAGCGCTTCGCCACCTCGGTGCCGATGCCGCCAAGACCCACCAGGCCTACCGTCAGGCCGCGCAACTCGCGCAGGGGCAACTTGTGCCAGCGATGCTCCTTCTGCTGGGCCAGGAATTCAGGCATGCGTTTGACGATCATCAAAATATAAGTGAGCACGGTCTCAGCGATGGGACTATCGAAGACGCCCGTAGCGTTGGTGAGGAGCACCTCTGGCCGTTGCCGCAAAGCGGCCAACACGTCCGGGGCGATGCCAGCGCTGATGGTCTGGACCCAGCGCAGCCGCGGCAGGGCCAGCAGACGCGCCTGAATGTCCCGGGGCAACCCCCAGGGGAGCATCACGATTTCGGCTTCGTCGTAAGGCGCAGAGGCCTCTCCCTGGCGGCTGAGGGTGACGAAATCGCAAGCAGCAAAACGCGTGCAGGCTTCTGCTTCCAGGTAACGGGCCATAAAGTCGGGAACGATCACTTGCATGGGACACCTCCACTTAGTCAGGCTGGCTTTCACGCAGGGTGAAAGCTATGAGTAATTCCTGGTGCAGGGGGATATTTTCCAGGAAAGTTTTGCGGTAACCGGTATCCTCTGGAATGAGATCGTGCTTGCGCATCATTTCCTCGTAGGCACGCCGGAGATAAGTCCGGGCTTCCTCTCCCCGTTCCAGCGCCGCCAGGACGCGGCTACAGGTATAGAGAATTTCCTCGCTCAGGCATTGGACAAACTGCGAAAAGCCGAAGTGTTCGTAGATTTCCACAGCGGTCTGAATGTATTGCCAGGCCCGTTGCAGGGCATCATGGCGTTGGACTTCGTCCTCGGACCAGAGGGCCAGGCCCAACAGGGCCTGAGCGGCCTTGCAGGCCGCGGCCATGGTGTACTGCCGTGAAAGCAGGGGACTGCTGGCCAGTTCGCAGGTCTGTTCGGCCAACTCCAGGGCCCGGACGTAAGCCATGCGTTCGCCAATGGCCAGATGGAGCGTGGCGATGGTGAGACGCAGGCTGGCCCGTGCGCTATCCTGCAAAGGCTCTCCCAAGAGCTGGATGCGTTCCAGCATCTCCCAGGCGCGCGCATAGCGCCTTTCCAGGGTGTGCAAATACAGGCTGAACATCAGGGGGGGGATTTCATCCAGCGTACCAGACATGATTTCGCGCGCCAGTTCCAGATGCGCCAGGCCTTCCTCGATGGCGCCCAGGTAGCCGCCCAGAATTCGGCCACAGGCGATGAGGGCCGAACGCTCGAGCGGGCGATGGCCGATTTCACGGCTCAGCAACAGGCGCTCCTGCTGGTACTGAACCAGCAAGGTGTAGTAATCCCCACTGCGTTCGTATTGCAGGCCGATCAGGTCCAGCAACTGAATTTGCGTAACCCGATCATCCGGCGCCTGCCGGATAGCCAGGGCCGTAGCAGCTTGCAGGTATTCGATGGCTTTTTCGGGCTGGTCGCTGATGGAGTAGATCCGTCCCATACCGACAAGGAGGCGCGCCTCGTACCGCTCATCGCCCAGTTCGCGCGCCAATTGAAGCGCGCGTTCCCCATAGTCCGACCAGGTCGAATCGTTCAACAAAAGACGTTGATTGACAATGGCAATCAGGGCGCGCATCTCACGATGCCGGTCGCCGTGTTCCTGGGCCAGGTGTAGGGCCTCCTGGGCTAGAGGAATGCCGGCCTCGATTTCGGCACGGCTGCGAAAATCCCCGACGCCGGGCTGTTGCAACAGTGCATCAATGATGAAGGCCGGTTCGTTAAGCCGCCGGGCCAGGGGGAGCAGCGCCGCCGCATCGGCGCGCATGGCCTCCTGATTGCCGACCAGCCGATAGGCTTCGCGCCGACCGTCGAGCACAGCAAAGCGCTGCCGCCAGAGCATCCGGCAGGCCTCCGTGTCCTCCGTGCATGCCTCCATCCGATCCAGCAGCGAAAGCGCGTAGGTATAGTAGTTCACAGCTTCGATATTGGCATAGACGCTGCGGGCCTGGTCGGCAGCCTTGAGGGTGTAATGCAGCTCCTTGTCCAGCATCCCCGCCCCCGCGTAGTGATGGGCCAGCAGGGCGTAGTTGGGGGGCCATTGCCCGGTTTCCAGCAGATGCTCCAGATACTCAGCGATTTTGCGATGGTAAACTACGCGCTGAGTCTTGAGCAGGCTTTCGTAAGCCACATCCCGCAAAAGGCTGGATTTAAAGGTGTACTCAATGCCCAGTTCGGGATCGCGTCCACGCTCCCGAATAAACTCCAACCGCATCAGGGTCGTTAAACGCTGGGTAAGGGCGGGAGTATCGCCGACAACCGCCTGGAGGGGTTTGAGCCAGAAGACGTGGCCAATGACCGCCGCCACCTGTAAACAGGCCTTTTCCGCCGGCGCCAGTTGATCAATCCGCGCCCGCAACAAGTTCTGGAGGGTATCCGGCAGATCCAGAGTGGTCACGGTCTGCATAACGCGCCAGCGCAAGGCCAGGACCTCGCCATGGGTGCCGGTGATGGGCTCCTGCACCAGAATACCCTGATTGATAAGGGCGCGTAACAGTTCCTGGATGTAATAAGGGTTACCTTCGGCCTTTTCGATGAGAAGTTCCATCAGGGATGGCGGCAGGACTCCCACTCCCACAATGCGTTCAATCAGCTCCTGGCACTGGTCATGATCCAGGGGAGCCAGTTCCACCAGGGTCAGGCGATGCGGGTATTCGGTTTCGATCAGGTACCGTAGTTGCCAGGCAGGCGAGGTACGTTCCGGCCGCATCACCAGAAGCCAGAGAAGGGGGCGCGTCTCACACAGGGGCAGGCAATGTCGCAACAGGGCCAGGGAGGTGCTATCGGCCCAGTGCAGGTCGGTGAAAGCGATCAGAGCAGGTGTTGTCTGGCTCAGGCGCTCCAGCCAACGGTACAGCACATCGAAATACTGCTGCCGCAAACTTTCGCTATCCAAATGCCGGATGCGCTCCTGGAATTCCGGTTCGAGGGGCAGGCCCAGGAAAGCCGCCAGATAGGGATGGTAGTGAAGCGCATTTTCTCCCCACAGCGCCTGGGTCTGAGCGCGCAGGCGCGCCAGCGTGGTCTCACGGGATTCGTCGCGAGCGATGCCCAGCCAGTTGCGTAACAGGTCCAGCCACATGGCATACGGCTGGGACTGGTCATAGGAACGGCAGATACCGCGCAGCACCTGGACAGATTCCTCCGGCCCGGTTTCGGCAGCCCCCGTGCGCTTACGCGTTTGCGCCAGGATCGCCTCTTCACGGGCCAGTTGATGGCGCACCTCGTTCACCAACAGGGATTTCCCCATGCCGCGCTCGCCGACAACCAGCACAATTCCGCCGATTCCAGTGCGCAGATGGGCGATGGTACGCTTCAGGGTTTCGATGTCCCCATCACGTCCGACCAGGGGGGTCAAGAGTTCGTAGGTCTGGGTCTCGCCCGCCAGTCCCAGGGGTCGATAGACGGCCACAGGATGGGATACCCCCTTTACCATAATCTGCCCCAGTTCCTGCCAGAAAAAGCGTGTAGCGGCATAGTGATAGGTATACTCACTCACCAGAACCGTCCCAGGCTCTGCCGCCGTCTCCATCCGCGCGGCCAGAGCGATGCCGGCCCCCATGGCCGTATCCTCGCTATAGCGCTGGCTATCCCCCACACTGGTCACGATAATCTCACCCGTGTTGATGCCGATGCGCACTTTCAAATCCACGCCATAGCGCTCCCGGACTTCCCCAGCGTACTGTTTGATGGCATTCTGAATAGCCAGGCCGGCC
Source organism: Anaerolineae bacterium (assembly GCA_034434315.1). Taxonomy (GTDB): domain Bacteria; phylum Chloroflexota; class Anaerolineae; order B4-G1; family SLSP01; genus DAOTZR01. Next base: position 3,976 of record DAOTZR010000001.1, on the reverse strand, counting down.
AAAATGGCGCGTTCGGGATCGTCTTCGTGGGCAACGGTAGCCCCAAAAAAGGCCACCAACCCATCCCCGCGAAACTGGTTGACTTCACCGCCAAAACGATAAATCTCCCCTTCCATAAGCTGGAAAACATGATTCATCAAATTCACCCAGGTTTCGCTGCCCAGGCGCTCAAAAAGCTGGGTGGACCCCTGAACATCGGCAATGAGAATGGTGGCGATGCGGCGCTCACCCTCCAGCACACTGCGTATTTCGGGGACTGGAGCGGCGGGGGCTGGACTAGCTGCCAGATCCAGCAACGCATGGTTCTCTTCTATGCGGCTACCACAATATCCGCAAAAGCGGAAGATCAGCGGGTTGGGTTTGCCGCAAGCGGGACAGGGGCGCGACAGGCGCGCACCGCACATGCCACAATACAGCCCATCATTGGGATTCTCAAAACCACAGTCTCCACACTTCATCGGTCCTCCCGGCCTCCAGAGCGGATGGGACTGTTGCAAGGATACCAGAATTTGCCAAAAACAGTAACTGCCTGAGGCCATTAAGGTCGGCTCACTGCCCGATACCGTTCCAGGTTTTCCCCAAAACCCAAACATGTAGAGCCCTGGCTTTGTGCTATACTTGGCGCAGTTAAAGGATGGGAGGTACTGGCTATGGAGGACTATCGTGAGGTAACGGTAACGCCCGAACAGCAGGTATTGAGTGCCCTGCGGCGTGCTTTGACGGATGTGTTCGAACTTGAAGGCTATGCTCTGCTCAAGTCCGGTGAAGGTCCTATCATCGAGTTTACTGGATGGGTCATCGGGGACACCGAACAGGCTTTTGCCCGCATCGAGGAACGCTTCAAAGCCCTGGGCTATACGCCCATGTTGGGCGCCGAAGACGGCCGGCACAAGCTCCAGGCGCTACCTGGGGTGTTCAACCAGAAACCCGGTTCTCCCTGGGTAAATCTGGTCTTGTTTGTGCTAACCACGCTGGCGGTGATGTATGTCGGAGCCCTGAATGCCACCGGCCCTGGTGAAGCGTTTAACCTGTGGCGCGGCTTGCCCGCTGCCGCGGCCCTGATGGGCATCCTGACCGCGCACGAATTGAGCCACTACTTCGTGGCCCGACGCTACGGATCGCCGGTAAGCCTGCCCTACTTCATCCCCATGCCGTTCAATATTTTGGGGACCATGGGCGCAGTCATTGTCCAACGCGCCCCGATGCGCAGCCGCAAGGCCCTGTTCGATATCGGCATCGCCGGGCCGTTGGGCGGGTTGCTGCTGGCCGTCCCCCTGCTGGCTTACGGCCTCAGTCGCAGCCTGGTGGGCCTGCCCTCGCAATTTCTGGCCGGCCAGTCCGTGCCCTATCTGCTCCAGGAGGGCAATTCGTTGCTCTATCACGGCTTCAAATTGTTGATTTTCGGCCAGAGCCTGCCCGATGCCGCCGGACGCGATGTGTGGCTTTCCCCACCAAGTCCGGGGGGCGTAATCGCCTTTGCGGCCTGGGCCGGCTTGCTGGTCACATCCCTGAACCTTTTCCCCATCGGCCAACTCGACGGGGGACACGTACTCTACGCCCTGTGGGGCAAGAAGGCCTGGAAAGTGGCCCGTGCTTTCGTAGCCCTGCTTTTCCTGTGGGGACTGTTCCTGCTGTTCCTGGCCGATGGCGTGCTGGGATTGCCCTACAGCGTGAGTGAAGCCGGCTGGATGTGGTTGCTGTGGGGCGGCCTGGGCCTGCTGATGCGACCGGAGCATCCCGCCCCTCTCGACGACGTGACGCCGCTCGACCCGGCCCGGCGCGCCTTAGGCTACCTGGTCATTGTGCTTTTCATCCTGACCCTGGTGCCTATCCCCATGGTCGTGGTCCCATTCCACTAAAGCTATGGCCATCATCGGCATTGACGCCAGCCGCGCGATCAGTAAGACACCGACAGGCACGGAGAACTACTCCTACCACCTGATCCGTGCCCTGCTACCCCACCTGCGGGCGCATGAGGTGCGCCTGTACCTGCGCGAGCCGGCGCCGGCGGATGTCTTCCCCGGCGCGACGCTGCGCGTGATCCCCTTTCCGCGCCTGTGGACGCATACCCGCCTCTCCGCCGAACTGCTGCGCCATCCGGTGGACCTGCTGTTCGTACCGGCGCACGTTTTACCTCTGTACCACCCACGGCTCAACCTGGTCACCGTGTTCGATGTGGGCTATCGTTTTTTCCCCGAAGCCCATCCCTGGCAGCAACGGCTCTACCTGGATTGGAGCACCCGCTACCATGCCCGGCAGGCCACACGCCTGATCGCCATCTCCCAGGCCACCCGTGACGCGCTGATGGAGCTGTACAATGTCCCCCCGTCGAAGATCATCGTCATCCCCGTCGGTTACACCCCCGACCTGGCGCCAGTGCAGGACGCGGACCGCTTGCAGGCCGTGCGGACGCGCTACGGCATCCCCGGCCCTTACGTGCTCTACCTGGGGCGCATTCAGCCGCGCAAAAACCTGGTGCGTCTGATCCAGGCCTTTGCCCTGCTCGCCGACCGTTACCGCGACCTGAGCCTGGTCCTGGCCGGGCCCAAAGGCTGGCTAGATGAAGGCATCCGGGCCGAAATTGACCGGCAGCACCTGCGCGGACGGGTACTCCTGCCGGGCTACATCGCCGCGGAAGACAAAGCCGCATTGCTTTCCGGCGCCCGTGTCTTTGCCTTCCCCTCGCTCTACGAAGGCTTTGGCATTCCCGTGCTGGAAGCCCAGGCCTGTGATGTTCCGGTGCTTACCAGCACCACATCGAGCCTGCCGGAAGCAGCCGGGGATGGGGCCTTGCTGGTCAATCCGCTGGATGTGGCCGCCATTGCCGCGGGGCTACAACAGCTTTTAGAAAATGATGCGCTCCGCAGCCGCCTGCGGCAAAACGGACGGGCGAACCTGGCGCGCTTCACCTGGGAGCGGACGGCGCGCGCCGTCGCAACGTTGATGGAAACGCTCCTGCAAGAGGGCGGATGAGTGCGCGGATAGTCTTTCATCAGTATGCGCTGGACTATCAGGCATCCTCATCTACATCCGCTGCCTGGGGTTGTTTGGTGAAGCGGCGCTGCACGGCGTATGCTCCTTCCGACTGGGCGAAATTCACGGTCCGGTAGCGCGCGTCATTGGCGTAACCGGTCTGCTGGGCATGGTATCCCTGGTTTATCTGGCAGGCGGCCTCTACCTCCAACAACGCCCTCCGCTCTGGCCGCTAGCCGCCTTTATTCTGGCTTTAGCGGTTTTGATGGTTGTGGGTGTAAGCCTTTGGGGCATAACCCGGTTGTTATGGAAAATCGTATTCCGGTAAGACGAATCTGGTGCTCACACGGAAACACAAAGCAATGGATCTCCGTGTGAGGTAGAGGTGATCGGCAATAGTTCAGCGCATTTCCATAAAAATGGGCAGGCAGTTACCGTTTTGAGTCCACCGCAAAAAACCCTGGCTGATCTACGCAACTTTAGAATAGAACACGGATCGGCACGGATGCGACGAATGAACACGGATTTTTTTGTATCTACCTGCCTTATCTCGAAGAGACTACAGGACAAATTTTTTGGTCTGACTCACACCCGGAAATCGGCAAGCGTTTAGCGCATTTTCCATAAAGAGCGGGGGGTGCTTGTTAGACAGGCTTTTACTTTTTCTGTCGTTTTACCCCCTCCCCCCCAAGCCCTCGATCGTCCATCAAGGGGCGTGCGGGGGCTTTAAAGATAGGTTTTGCGGGCGGCGAAGCTGCCCGCAAAACCCATGCTTAGGCCCCCCTCTCCTCTTCCAAATTGGGAGAGGAGAAGAGGCCAGGGGGTGAGGTGAAGGCCAAAGTCAGCGCCCCCAGGTATCCAGGCCTATTCGTGTTGAAAACAGCAAAATTTAGTTTAACAAAGCTGTAGTACTTGACCACGGTGGTTTCTAATGGTATCCTGTCCCTCTACAGGACCCAGAGAGGAGAGGAAACCATGCCCAGACCAAAGAAATACCCGGTTC